>JAITNP010000062.1 GCA_031290455.1 Treponema sp.
GGGGAGATGCAAAAGGGAAAGTACGAAATTCAGGATGCCCACCCTGGGTTCAAAGATCCAGGACCAGACGATACTCACCGCCACCATGGGAGTAACATAGGGTGAAAAGATGATGGTACGGAAAAAACCGTAAATAGGCATTTTTTCCGTGAACAGGAGGGCAACAAGGAAACCCAAAAGAATGGTTGGGATGGTAGTCCCTACGGCAAAAACCAGAGAATTGCGCAGCACCTGGTAAAATTTCGGGTCCCTGAAAAGAGACCGGTAATTTTTAAAGAAGACAATATTGAAATGATTTGAAATAAGGTCCCAATCGGTAAAACTTATTAAAAAAGAATTAAGTACCGGGAAGATCCAGAACATCAGAAGGGGTATCATAACCGGAAGCACAAACAGCCAGCCCTGAAGATTCTCGCTGGAAAGCAGGGACAGCTTGACTTTGACAGCGTTTTTTTTCATTCACCCCAGCATTTTTTCTGCAGCGCGGCGCAGCGTCCCTGTATGAACCCAAGAATATCTTTAGCCGCCCTGTCTCCGCAGGCATGATCCCGCATAAGCCGGCCTTCCTCATGGCACAGCGCGTCATGCAAAGGAAAATATTCATCAAGCAGAAAAAGTACATAGGAAACATAGCGGTGTATACCATAGAGCCGGGGGAGTTCTTCGCCGGCGTACTGTTCCAATACTACTGTCCGCCCGGATTTAACTCCTGCTATCAGGGGATCTTTGTCGCAGGATTCCGCCAGAATTACCATCTTCGAAAGGTTGAACCACGTTGAGTTGACTGTTCCATGGGAATCGCTGGAACCCACAATGTTTACCGAATGACCATCGGCCCGCTTTTGCTGCCAGAAGCTAATCTGCATCTGGTTTTCTTCCCTGCTCTGCCCGCAACTGAGTTCCAGGGCATCAAAGGGAAAAGTATCCAGCATATAAGAATACATACTTTCTTTTATGTGATATGCATTATCCTGAATCCAGCAGGGATGAGCCATGATCGCCATTCCGCCGGCCTTGTGTATCTGCTCAATGACCCACAGGGCCGAGGCGTATTCGGCGGCGTTAATAAACTCCGGCAGATTGAGTTTTTCCTTTATGGCGTTTACCTCGGCATGGTACTTTTCCGGATCGGCCCTGAAGAGGGCATTAACGCTGGAGACCCCTGCAAAATGCACATAGTGAGAATTGTTTTGAGGGGGGTGCACCTCTTCGCCGGGAAAAAGACGAAAATCTATGGGGACATCCTTAAAGGCGTTGATCGCTTCGATTGAAGGTTCGTATTGTCCGTGATCGGTAATGGAAAGAAAATCAAACCCCGCCTTGCGGTAATTGGCGGCAACTATAGCCGGCCCCTCCCTGCCGTCGGAACGTATGGTATGGCAATGCATGTCGCCCCGGTAAGGCCGTAACGCAAAAAGATCCTCATCGACGGCATATAAGCGTATATTGAGTTCATGATCCTGGGGAGTTCCCCAAAAATCCTTATCGCTGTAGTTAATGAGCAGGGTATATTGTCCTTCGCCGCCGAAAGTATAATCAACGCGGATTATTCCGTTCTCCAGAGAGAAGGTACAGGACGGATAAGGATGTTCAGGTTCATTGTTATGTATTTCGTGCATAGGGACTATTGCTACACGGTAACTGATACTGCCGGAAAATTCCGCATGAGCGCCCATAGGCTTAATATGAATGCGCCCCTTCCGGCGGGTTCTGAAAATCTTGGGGTATATATCATAATCTTCAAGGATAGTCTTCATGTGCGTGGCCTCCATTCCGGGTCAGGCGGTTTTGCGCCGTGCGGCAACCATATCAAAGAATTTCTCCGCCCTTGTGCGGCACTCCACGAGCTGGCTCCACTCTTCATCCCGGTTGCCGTAAATTCCAACCTCAAAATCGGCGGGAAGCTCCGTTGGAGAAGTGGCCACAAGATCCGCAACCTTCTCCCAGTTAACCGCGGTCCCCGAAAACGGAACCCGGTGATAATCATGCTTGTAGATCTGATAGTCGTCAGCGGCCATCTCTTCGGTGATGGGATCCACATCCTGCAGATGGCAGACGATAAGGCGGCTGTTGTATTTTTCCGCAAAATGATAAAAATTGCCGCGGCATTGGAGGACGGCGTGGCCTGAATCATAACAGTAGCCTATATAACCGGAATCATAACGGTCAAAGAGACGGTCAAAACATTCTTCCATGTGCCGCTCCGGCGTTACGATAAGATTTTCAAAGGCAATCTTTACCCCCGCATTCCTTGCGTACGCTTCAAGTTCATCAATGGATTTAAACGCCTGTTTATAATATTCCTTTTTGTCATCCCCGCTTTCTTCAAACATTTTCCAGGGAAGCTGCATGTGCTGCACTATGGCATAGGCGCCGACAAGGGAGGCAAAATCAATGCGGTTCCTGATAAGATCCACCCCCGCAAGGCGGATAAATTCGACGGTGGAGGTATAATCCTTGCGTATGTCCGTGAGCAGGCGGTAACGGTTCCGGAATTCTGCGGTTCCATCAGGCTTTTTCAGGAGCCGCACCCCGCCTTCGGTGCTGTGAACCGTGTGGCATTTGAGGCCGAGATCCCGCAGAAGATCCCGGGCATAGTACATCTCGCTTTTGCTGTACATATATTCAGCCTGCCAGTCATGGATCCACTGAATATGGGTAAAACCCGCTTTCGCTATATTCTCCAGTTGGCGTATCGCCTCGGGCCAACTGTTGATATCGTTGTTATACTCACTGTTAACGGAAGATGCCATTTTTTTCTCCTATAAAAAGTCAACTGGGAAGTTGACCAATTTAAATCTTTTTCCGGCGACGCCGGATTATTTTCCTGCTAATTCAGCCAACCTCATTGAGGAAGCCTTCTTTATCAAGTCTCTATCTAACATAAGGGCGGAATCGAATTCCTCATCCTTACTTAACATGTGCCAAATAATCGTCGCAAGTTTCCGGGCGGCAGCTATGATTGATTTACCACTCCCCTTGTTTTGCTTCATCATTTCATACCGCTGCATAAGCCGCCATTTGGCTGTCGTTTTCTTGCTCCGTCTAATCCCCATTACTACTTGTACCAGCGCCGTTCTCAGTTCTTCAGGACCCCGCTTCGTTATTTTCCCGTGATGCACGGTCTCATTCGAGTTTTGTACCCAGGGCACCAATCCCGCATAGGCCGCATATTTCTTCGAGCTGGCAAATCGTTTGATGTCATCCGTATGGGCCCGAATCGTCCAGGCGCTAATCTTCCCGCACCCGGGAATCGTCTGCAAAAGCTCTACCATCCGGTCCCCGCAGGTCAGCTTTTCCAACTCGTCTTCGATTTGCTTGACGCTCTTTTCCAATTGCTCTATCGTATCAAAGAGCGGTTGGACTACGAGTCCGTTTTCCCGCTCTTTGAGGGCGTCCAGTACTCGCTGGCGCCCTCGCTTGCTTTGTAGCGACGCTTTGGTGTCTTTCATCCCCAATCCGGTCAGTAACGCATGAATTTGATTCTTTACCGTTACTCCCGTCCTCACCAAAGTGGTCCGCACTTTCAGCAGCCGTCTCAGTTGCTCGCTCGTTTCAGAGCACAGCTTTGACTCCGGCAGCATGTCCTTTTCCAGAAACTCCGCTATCGTTGCCGCGTCATGTTTGTCGGTCTTTTTCACCGACTCATTGACTACCTTGAACTTCAGGGTGTTAATAACCACTACTCCAATCCCGGCCGCTTCCATCCGGTTCTTGAAATATCTCGTATTCCCCGTCGATTCTACCGCAACACGGACTTCCTTCCCCGCCCCCTGCCATCTCTTCACCCGTTGCAGAAATTGCTTGTATCCACTTTCCTCAGTCGGATATTTTTCAAACTCATTTCCCCGTTTCTGCAACACACACACCGTAAATTGTGTCTTGTGCAGGTCTACTCCCACGTTAACTGTCATACCCTTCTCCTCAGGATTCTGATTGGGGTCCTTTTCGGTAGCTTGGCTCCATTCTCCTATCCGGCCTCGTAGGCCATGGAATGTTGCGGCTATGGCTCTTCATTCTCCTTACCAGTCTCTCGGACCATTAAGCATGACGAGCTATGGCCTTCCCCTGTCAGTCCTCCCAACAGGTTATACCAATCTACCCTTCCCAGTTAACCTTTTTATCATTCCTCCTTAAACTAAAGTTCCAACCTCAAATCCCCCGCTTTTATCCAGTTGAGCTTCCGTAGAGGGAGAGCGATAAGGGGCGTCAGAATCGCGGGGAGGACGAAGCAGATCAGGACCAGGCCGGTCCAGTCGAATGGGGTGATTCCGGGTTT
>JAITNP010000064.1 GCA_031290455.1 Treponema sp.
TTGCTATATAAGGAATTAGGTATTCTCGATCGGAACATTAGACAATCATGTTAATCATAAATTCATGCTAATTCTATATATTATAAGGAATTACTCAGCATACTTTGTAGATCACCACCAAAATATGGTAAGGTTGCCTTCGCGGGGAACATGAATCCGGTTGATGTGATAATGGGTGAAACGCCGGAAGGGGGTGCCGCAGTCTGCCGGCAATGTTTAGCCGACGCAGGTGAGGGCGGCGGTTTTATCCTGATGCTCGGCTGTGATATTCCGCCTTCGACGGCTCTGGAGAATATTAAAGCCATGACACAGGTTGTCCGTGGTGTGGATAACTTTTTTAACCATAAGGTCCCGTGAAAGGCCTGCCGTCGGACGCCGCCTTTACCGCACCTGGTAGAGCTGCTTGTCGCCGTGGGCGCCGGCCAAACAGCGTTCCACCGGGTTCACCATCAAGTCCATGTCCTCCAGGGGAATGACCCCCAAAAGGGTTTCGTGGCCAGTTGGTAACACCAGTGGCTGGCTCGTGGTAAAGCGGTCTTTCCAGTGGATGTCAACCGCTTCGGCGACGGTGCATTGCTGGGGCACATCGCCGGCCAGGTACACTGAGCTGTCCTTTACTATATCTAAACCGAGCTGTTGCCGCATGGCTTCGGTGATGACCAGGGGCCCCGCGCCAGTATCGACGATGGCATCGACCGTAACCTGTCGCACTTCCGCTTCTTTGATGATACCGCGCCGGGCCATTGTTACATCTCCGGCGTTTAATAGCGTAATTTTTTCTTTTACTTCACCCATAATTCTCTTCCTTGTTGCCAGTATACACATTCCGCCCTACGGTTTCAAGCGGCTGGTGACACCTTTTCCCTTTTTCCCCTTGTCAGCATACGCAGCACCCCGATTATTATGTCAAGCGGTTGCCATTTTATTGGCGGTGTGGTAAACATAAGACTATGTTCTTGAATATCGAATTCAATCAAGCCGTCTTTAAGCATGGCGTAACTGAGTCCAATATCCGTTACGCTATTTGGCATCCGCTCTATAAAGAGCTTTATGGAAGGCTTTGAAAACAAGTGGCTGGTTATTGGATATGATACTGTCGGGAACCTTCTTGAAATAACGTATAATATCATTAGGGAATAATGGCAAGAATGACCGAAGAAGCAGCGGATGCTTTAGATGAAGTTATAACCAATGTGGATATAAAGTTGAAACCGGGGAAGGGCGGCATTTTTACCCCTTAGCGGGAATTGCTGGAAGCCCTTGATCGCGCTTCGGTGGATTACATTATGAAAGCCGCCATGTCGGCAAATAAAATGCCCATGCAAATTCTCGGCGAACTGGTACATGAAAAAATCGCCCAAGATGTTGTTGAACCTGTGATGAGAGGCCGATTGAATCATGGGGACCATAAAATTCCGGTAATATCAGCACAGGCCCGTAGCGCCCGGTTTTGTTGCCCGCTTTTACCCGAAAATATTCTTCTTCATACACCGTAATGAAAAAAATGCAAGCAATTTTTTCTTTGAAATAAACTTATAAAATTTCGTGTTTTTATACATCTGTCCTGAATTGTTCATGACTACATAAAAAATTATAAAATATTTCTTATTAAAAATATAGATATACTTGACAATAATAAAAAAAATCTGATACCATAAAAAATATATGGATAATGAAGCATTGTTTCAGAAATTATCGGATGCCGTGGTTGATATGGACGAAGACGCCGCAGTTACCTACTCCAACCAGGTAATTGAAGAAAAGGCCGATGCCTACGAAGCCATCGACAAGGGCCTTGCCAAAGGCATGGAACGGGCAGGCAAGCTCTTTGAAGAAGAAGAGTACTTTGTCCCGGAGCTGATCATCTGTTCCGACGCGATGAACGCCGGTATTGCCGTGTTAAAGCCCCACCTGCACCAGGGGGAGCTTAAGGTGCGGCACAAGGGGGTCATCGGCGTTATTGAGGGGGACACCCACGACATCGGCAAGAACCTCGTGCGGATCATGCTTGAATCATCGGGCTTTGATATCCTCGATTTGGGCCGGGATGTTCCTCCCCAAACCTTTGTCGATAAGGCTATCGAGACAAACGCGGAACTCATCCTCATGTCAAGCCTTATGACCACGACCATGGACAACATGGAAGAAGTTATCAGGATACTGGTTAAGCAGGGGGTGCGGAACCGGTTCAAAGTTGCCGTGGGAGGCGGACCCATAAGCCGTGCCTTTGCCGAGCGCATCGGTGCGGACGCCTATTCAAAGAACGCCAACGAAGCGGTGCGTATGTGCAACTGCTTAGTGGGGGCGGTACCGTAATGGCCGATGTGTTTTCGCCAAAGGAGCGGCTGCTGCGGGTATTGCAAAAACAAGGGGTTGAGCGTCCGCCGGTGATCTGCCCTGGGGGAATGATGAACGCGGCAATTGTGGATGTGATGCGGGCAACTGGTCATACCCTGCCGGAAGCCCATCACCAGGGGAACTTAATGGAAGATTTGGCCTATGATGTGCATGAACTGACGGGCTTTGAGAACTTCGGCGTCCCCTTCTGCATGACCATTGAGCCGGAAGCGCTGGGCAGCAGCATAGATTACGGTTCGTTGCAATGCGAACCGAAGATCAAACAGGAAAAGTTTCCCCATGTAAAAGATGTTGTTTTTGAGGCTAAAGACGCTATTGGTAAAAACAAACGCGCCGGTGCGGTTTTAGGCGCGATTCAAGAGCTGTCAAAAAAGCACCCTGATGTTCCGGTTATTGGCAGCCTTTCCGGGCCGCTCAGTACTGCGGCGTCTCTGGTAGATCCCATGATCTTCTTCAAGGAACTCATCCGCGAAAAGAAGGACGCTCATCGCGTCATCAACTATGTGACCGAACAGCTTATCGACTGGGCGATCCTCATGGCGGATAACGGCGCAACAGTTATTTCCATTGCCGATCCCACCGCTACCGGTGAAATCCTGGGGCCTCGGCTTTTTGAAGAATATGCCCTTCCTGCTCTCAACCGGATCGTAGAAGTCCTGCACAAAATGGGAAGGCCGGTGATCCTGCATATCTGCGGTGATGTCCGCATGGTAAAAAAGCACCTCTTTGCCTTAGCGGGCGACGCCCTCAGCGTTGACGCCATGGTGAACCTTGCGGCGCTTAAAGAAGAAAACACATCGCTTACCACCATGGGAAACTTGAGCACCTACCTCCTGGAATCAGGTAGCCGGAACACGGTTCACCATACGGCAGAGATACTCCTGGGTAAAGGTATTGACATACTGGCCCCTGCCTGTGGGCTTTCAACCTCAACGCCCCTTGAGAATATCATCGCTTTTACCGGCGCGGTAAAAGAAGCGGCTCATGCCTAGCCTTATCTTTGTACAAAAAAAGAAAAGACCTGGGGAAACTTCAGCCTTTGATCCCACCGGAGATGCCGGTAGCGTAAGAATTGTTGTGCGGATTGAACCGGGAGCAACGATCCTTGACGCGGCGCGGCAGGCAAAGATAGACATCGAAACACCCTGTAACGCCATTGGTTCCTGCGGAAAGTGTAAGGTTCAAATCCCGAACCCTAAAGAGCGTAACCATATTAAAAAGTGTGGTGTACACCTTTTAAGCGAAGACGAGATAGCACAGGGTATTGTCCTCGCCTGTCAAACAGCCGTGTACGAAGACGAAGATATCACGGTTCTGGTAAAAGATTATGAAGATGAAAACAAACACCTGCGTATTCTTTCGGAAGGCGGCAGTTTTGAATACGGTAAACGGCCTTTCATAACCAAAGAATTCCAGGGTCATAAGACCGTGGTCTATGGCAACGGTGTTCCGATTGGAACCGAAGATGGAGACACCACCGACGCAGTATATGGTCTTGCGGTAGATATTGGAACTACTACCATGGTCGCGGGCCTTATTGATTTGAAAAACGGACAAACGCTTATGTCAGATTCAGCCCTAAACCCTCAGTCCGCCTACGCCCAGGATGTCCTAAGCAGGATTCACTTTGCCGGTAAAGGTGATGGGCTTGCCATACTGTATCGTGCTTTTATTGAAACTTTGAGAACCATGATTGCCAAACTGACAAGAACAACCGGAATCAATGGGGCGCATATTTACGAGGCAGTGTACAGCGGGAACACTGCCATGCTCCACCTTGCCTGTCATGTTGATCCGTCATCCCTGGGTAAATATCCCTATACCCCCAAGATCACCGGAGGCTGTGAGGTAGCTGCGGAAGCGCTTGGCATAGCTCCCTTTGGTGTTATATACCTGCCGCCGGTTATTTCCGCTTATGTGGGGGCGGATATTACATCAGGCATACTGTCTTCCCGGCTTGCGGACAAGAAAGGTGTTACGGTATTCATCGACATCGGTACTAACGGTGAAATGGTACTTGCCAAGGACGGCGTATTGGCCGCTTCCTCTACCGCCGCAGGTCCTGCGTTTGAAGGCATGAATATTTCCTGCGGGATGCGGGCAAGCCTGGGCGCACTTGAATCCTTTAGCATTGAGGATGACGGATCCGTTTCATATCAGGTGATTAGCGATATTACCGGTGGCGACAATGCAGGTAGCGAGTCTGACTTTGTTTCCGGCATCTGCGGGAGCGGCCTGCTTGACCTTGCCGGAGAGCTGGTGCGTTGCGGTGTTATTGACAAAAGCGGCCGTTTTGTCCCCCCTGAAAAGGGCGCGTATCCTGACACCCTTAAAGCGCGGATGAGGAAACTTGAGGGTAAGAACACTTTTTTTATTACCGATACGGTGTACCTATCGCAAAAAGATATACGGCAGATTCAGCTTGCCAAAGGCGCCATGCGATGCGGCATTGAGATGCTCCTGACCCATTTCAGCCTGCGCCCGGTTGATGTTGATGCAGTGGTGATTGCCGGTTCCTTTGGCTATCACCTCAATGAGGCAAGTCTTATCAACATCGGCCTGCTCCCCGCCGCGTTTGCAGGGAAAGTTCATTTTGCCGGAAACACATCCCTCTCAGGAGGCATAGCGCTGCTCATGAACACCGCGTTCCGCGACGAAATGAAAGAACTGGTAACACAGGTTGATCATGTTGAACTTTCCCGGGACGCTCAATTTGAAGGGCTGTTTATCAAGTATATGGAATTATAGGGCAATGGGACTCTTCGATTTAAATGCCTACTGCATGGGACATATAAGCGGGAATGGTATTGATAGCGGCGTGAATGAACGTATCCTTTCTTTCCCGAAAACCTTTACCGCCGAAGCCGAAGCGCTGGGTGGGATAATCACAAAAACAGCCAGTGGTTTTCCTGCGGTGGAATACCTGTTTTCAGAACCTGATGCGCTGCTTCATCTACCGTCCCTTGAAAAATGCAAGCCCCTTACATCGATCCTTGAAGAGCTTGAGTCTGTTCTAAAAGAAAAAAAAGACAAAACAGTTCTGTTAAAAGTAAACGGTCCCTATTCGGTTTTAGCTTCTCTGATTGAGCCGAAATTATTGTACCGCTGGCTTACGAAACATGCTGAGGCGATACATAAGGCGCTGAAAACAATCACCGCAGGGCTTGCCGCCTACATCATCGAAGCATTTTCCCGGGGTGCAAAGATAGTCTCCCTTGCGGATCCTTACGCCAATGTAACGGTCCTGGGAGAAAGACACTACCGTGAATTCGCCGCGCAGTACCTCGTGTCCCTGCTGGGGATAATACGCTCCACGCCTGTTAGCAACGGTAGTAGAAGCGCAATACAGCTCATTCACCTCTGCCCCCATAATTCCATCCCCCTGGTACAATTTGGGTATATGCAAACCAAACGTACCGGCATTACACGGAGTGCGTACATTGACGCGCTGCTCGATTTTTCTTTACACGATGGGCTTACCATACTGGGGGATCAGTGTATCTATGGGGTAAACACAGAAATACTGACCGTGCTTACCTTTTATTGACTCGGCAATGATAATGTAGTATCATCAAGGTATGGGAAGAACAGATGGCGGGAGCCTCAGTTTTTTGAAAATGTGATATAATCAGAGAACGTTTTCGAGCGGGTACCAAATATGTGGAAAGTGATTGACGGGCATAGGGGATTGATGGTAAGATATGCGGAAAATGAAGGATACATGAATAATTCTGAAATTAGTGTTGAACTTGAAGAAAAACAGCCCGACGACACCCCGGAAGCGGTGGAACCTCAAATGGTAGACCCTTTTGACCCTACCAAGATTCAGATCAGTCAAAGGCAGGATACGCTTTTCAATCTTATTAACCGGCTCAGAAATGATGAAATTGATACAGGCGATCGGGTCTTTTCCGCCTTCATTACGGAAAACGATAACGCTTGACAACGGAACAGAAAACGCGCTGCCTGAAGGTATTGCTGCGGAACTCGGCATGAAATCATATTTTTGCGAGCCGTACCAGAGTTGGAAGCAGGGAAGCATAGAGAATCGCACTGGTATTTTGCGAAGATATTTTCCAAAAAAGTTTGATTGGGCCTTGACTCATCAAATAGAAATTGATAAGGTAGTGACTAAGATTAATGCAACACCGATGAAGTGTTTGGGTTTCAAAATGCCTGCTGAGGTTTTTGCTAATTATACAAGCGTTGCACTTCGTGATTGAATCCGGGGCCGCTCAACTTTATTACTAAAAAATTTAAAACGATAACGAATGATACCTACATAACTGCGGAGCAGGTTATTATGCTCATTGATAAGCTGGCAGTAAGCTATACTGGTGGGGTTATAAACCTGGTATTAGATAACGCACGATATCAGCATTGCAGACGAGTAAAGGATTATGCTGCTTCCCAGAGAGTTGAGCTGGTATTTTTGCCGGCGTATTCACCAAATCTAAATTTGATAGAACGGTTATGGAAGTTTGTGAAGTCCGAGGTGTTAAACGTGGCGTATTATGGTTCGTTTGATGAATTTAAGCGATCGATTGATGGATGCATTGGTGAGACCGACAAGAAGCATCGTGGAAGAATAGATACACTCGCCAGTTCATATCTAAAAATATCCAACCGTTTTCAAACGTTTTCTCACTCATTACTAAATGATATTTTTATGCCTAAAGGAGTATATTTGGCCTTTTTCGAGTTTCGTTATCTTAAAAAATATGGTGAGATGCCCCTGGAACTTGAATATAAGGCTTGGGAACATGACCCGGTTCCTATAGAGATTTATGCTAATCGGGAAACTATAGGGTATTTCTCATTAACAGCCTTTGAGCCTGTCCCTTTAAAAAGCGGGGGTACGGGATATATCGTAAAGCCCGGGGGTAACCGTTCACGGGTTATAAGTCCATATAATACCGAGAATTATAGAGAAAAAACTATAAAAAAGACCAGAAAGATTAGGATGATTGTACTAATGGAGGTGGATCACGTCCATGAAGAAAAGACATGATATGTATTCCCCGTTGATTACACGTGGTAAGAATACTCAAAAACCGCTCATGCCACCGATTACCCGCTTCGCTTCGCGTACCCTGCGTAACCTTGCGATCAATCACCAGCATCCGTATCACGTGCTCTCCAGGATTATTCGTCGGGGGAATATCCTCCGTAATG
>JAITNP010000137.1 GCA_031290455.1 Treponema sp.
GACCCGCTTAAAATCAAAATAATGTATATGCTCAACATGAACCGCATAGTGGAGCATCTTTGGAATTGTATCAGACTGCAAGAGACCGAACAGATTGTACCTGTTTTTGACCCAAACCACAAAACCCGTTCAACAGGAAATATACCAACCTGGTGGACATCGAAACACCGGGAGCCCCTCGAAAAATCCCACATTAGCCATTGTGCTTATGACAGCACATGGGAAGCCACCGAAGCCTACAAAATAGAAAAGAATCCCCATGTGACGGCATTTGCCAAAAACGACCACCTTGGCTTTGGTATTCTCTATACCTTTGCTGGCATTCCCCATTATTACTACCCCGACTTCCTGATTAATTTGGATAATGGGAAAACCCTTGTCCTGGAAACAAAAGGACAGGACAGCTCCCTTGTTCAGGAAAAACGCCGTGCCTTAGCCGAATGGATAGAGGCCGTCAATTCACTGAAAGAATATGGCGAATGGTGCAGCGGAATTTCATTCAATGTTGCGGATGTGGACGGGATTATTGCGGAGCACGCCGCCCAAGACTCATAGTTCGTCAACGCCCCTAAATCTTCTCCCTTTTCAATGTTTGTCTCCAAAAAGGCTCTTAAAAAAACATTTTCCGCTTCCTCTATAGTTCGTACCGACGCAACCCGGTGAAGGGGTACGTCAAAATAGACCCAAAGTTTGCTGCTGCTTATAACAACCGTGGTAGTGTCTATGCAATGTTAACTCCTGAGGTCTTTTCAGAGCAAAATTCGCACTTCAGATTTGAACGGGCGATTTGACAAAGCCGCCCAGTTGTTATAAGATGCGTGTACGATATCGCATTTTGGGGGGAAACAAATGACGGTTAGGGAAATCGCCGAACTGGCGGGGGTCTCCATCGGGACGGTGGACCGGGTCCTCTACAAACGGGGCCGGGTGTCGGCGGAGACCAGGGCCAAGGTCCAGGGTATTATCGAACAGTATCAATTCAGGCCTAACCCCATAGCCCGACGGCTCAAGCGGAACCGGGCCTACCGTTTCTCCATCCTTCTTCCCCGGCGCGATCAGGATGCGGGCTACTGGGGGCAGGCCCTGGATGGCATACGGGCTGCCGCCGCTGAGATAGCCCCCTTGGGCGTGGAGACGGAGATCCTTGAGTATGACCGGTACAATGTGCTGTCCTTCCAAAACGCGGCGGACAAGGCGGTGGCAGCCCGGCCCGACGGGCTGGTCATCCCTCCCATCATGCCGGAAAAGACCGGCCCCTTTATTGCCGACATCCAGCGGGAACATATCCCCTATGTTTTTTTCGATGCCGATATGCCGGGGACTGCGCCCCTTATGACTATATGTCAGGATTCATTCAAGGGTGGTTATCTGGCAGGCAGGCTGATGCACCTCTTCGCAGGCTCCTTCCACCGCCCCGTGGCAGTCCTGGACCCCCACGGGGAAGATTACCACATCATCCGCCGGCGGGATGGCTTCCTGAAATACGCCGCCGAGCAGGGAATCAAGACCGTGGTACGGGAATACTCCGGCTATAAGGAGCCTGAAATTTCCTCGGAGGAGATCGCCGGGTTTTTCGGTGACTACCCCAATCTTGATGGCATATTCATCACCAATTGTATGGCCCATCGGGTGGCGGAGGCGGTGCAGCGCTGCGGCAGGACCGGGGACTTTATCCTGATAGGCTACGACCTCATCCCCAAAAACCTGCAGTTCCTCAAAGAGGACCGGATTAACGCGATCATCTCCCAGCGTCCCGAAACCCAGGGCCGGGAGGCCCTGCTCAACCTATACCGCTGGATAGTACTGGAACAGGCTATAAGCCCCCGTCTGGAAATTCCCCTGGATGTGTACATCAGGGAAAACGCCCCGCCGGAATAATCGGGCACCTGATTAACCTTTGGATGTAGAAAAAAACCAAAATACTAATACGTTCCTTGATTCCTTAGAAATAACTAAATATAATTAAACATATACGGGGTAATCTACAAGGAGTGAGCGAACCTCTTTGATAGATTACCACCTTAATCTATTCAAAGGATAACTGATATGAAGCTTAAAGTAAGATTAACGGGGATCGTTATCGCGATGATTGTGGTAGTTGTAGCAGGAGTATCAATCATTTTGCTAACTCAGGCTGGGACATTACAAACCCAGGCGGCGTATGAGAATATGAAGAATTTGACCGGTATGTATTCCGCACAGTTGCAAAGCCGGTACGAGAACTACTTAACCGTCGCGAAAACCCTCTCCGAGATTATGGATTCCTATGGGGATCTCCCGGTTGAGGAACGGCGTACCCGGTATGACGATACCATCAAAGGTATCATGGAATCGAATCCCCTTTTTATGGGGATGTTCACCCTCTGGAAACCCAACATGATTGATGGTATGGACACGGACTTTGCCAATACCCCGGGAACCGATGGGACGGGCAGGTACATGACCTGGTACACCCGCAGGTCGGGAACCCTGGAAAAACGGGCTTTGTCGGCCTATGAGTTGTATGCAGAGGTACTCGCCAATATAGACCTGAAGGAACCGATTTTTAATAATCCCACCGCTGCGAACTTACGGGGACAGCAGGTATTGGCCGCCCGGCTCTGCTATCCTATTATTACCGACAATGTTATCGTGGGCCGGGTGGGCATTATGCTCGACCTGACGCCATCGAGGGATGTTATCGTCGAAATACAGCCCTACGGAACCGGGCGGGCGGTCTTGTACTCCACCAACGGCACGATAGCGGCGCATTATGATACGGATATGATCGGCAAGACCATAAGGGACCCCCGGTCCCTCCGCATTCTGGGAGAACAAGCGGTACGGGATACGGAAACCTCCTTGCATACCGGCATACCGAATTCAGGGATGAACGGGGGATATATCTTTGAGAGTTATCCCTTCTATGTAGGAGAGGTCAAGACGGCGTGGACCATCCTCACCTCGGTTCCGTCGGAAGATGTGCTGGCAGCGGTGCATCGATTAACCCGGATTACGATGCTCATCGCGGGGTTCGCGATCCTGATAGCCGCCGCTATCACCTTCGTGGTGGCATCCAGCATCGCCAAGCCCATCCTCAACATCGCCCACACCCTCAAGGATATATCCGAAGGGGAAGGTGACCTGACCAAATCTATCACCGTTACCTCCCAGGATGAAATCGGCGACCTGGCCCACTACTTCAATCAGACCCTGGAAAAGATCAAGAACCTCGTCGTCATCATCAAGAAACAGTCCGTGCTCCTCTTCGACATCGGGAATGAACTGGCTAATAACATGACCGAGACCGCTGCGGCGATCAACGAGATCACCGCCAATATCCAGAGCATCAAGGGCCGAGTGGTAAACCAGTCCGCCAGCGTTACCGAGACCAACGCCACCATGGAGCAGATCTCCGTCACCATTGATAAGCTCAACGGCCATATCGAAAACCAAACCGCCAGTGTGGCCCAGTCATCTTCGGCCATTGAGGAGATGCTGGCCAATATCCAGTCGGTAACCCAGACGCTGGTTAAGAATGTTGCCAATGTTATGACGTTAACCGAAGCCTCCGAGGTGGGCCGGTCGGGCTTGCAGGAAGTGGCCGCCAACATCCAGGAAATCGCCCGGGAATCCGCGGGACTCATGGAGATCAATGCGGTGATGGAGAATATCGCCAGCCAGACCAACCTGCTCTCCATGAACGCCGCCATCGAAGCGGCCCATGCCGGAGAGGCGGGGAAGGGCTTCGCCGTGGTAGCCGACGAGATCCGTAAGCTTGCCGAAAATTCAGGGGAGCAGTCCAAGACTATCAGCACGGTCCTCAAAAAGATCCGCGATTCCATCGACACGATCATCAAGTCCACCGATGCGGTACTGAACAAGTTTGAGGCCATAGACCAGGGAGTGAAGATCGTATCGGAGCAGGAAGAGAACATCCGCAACGCCATGGAAGAGCAGAATGAAGGGAGCAAGCAGATTCTGGAGGCCATCGCCCAGCTGAATGACCTTACCCAGATGGTCAAGGGCGGTTCTCTTGAAATGCAGGAAGGCAGCAAGGAGGTCATCCATGAGAGCAAAAACCTGGAACAGGTTACCCAGGAGATCTCCAGCGGGATGAACGAGATGGCCACCGGGGCGGATCAGATCAACATCGCGGTCAACCGGGTCTATACCATCAGCGGCGATAACAAAGAAAACATCGACATCCTGGTCCGGGAGGTAGCTAAGTTTAAAGTAGAGTAACACTCCCCGCGTTAGATTCTGAAGGAGATACAGAACGGCAGCTTTGCCGTGAATGGATCCTGGAAAACCAGGTGAACCGTCCCAACTTTAACCGTGGGCCATTGAAGCCCAGCACCCCCTTGAGAAGGTGGGCAAGGAGCTGCGTTCCATGATGAGCTGGCTTCAGAAAAGTGAGAAATGAGCAGGTAGAGGAGTAAGGAGTTGTAGCTATTTCAGCTTGCGGTACTGCTTTTGAGGGAGTACGAAAAAGCTTGCAAACAACAAAACTCCTCACTATTTTTGGTAGACACCGGGAAGTAGCTGTGCTATATATTACTATTAATGGCTTGATAGCAATAGAGGAGAATGAGGATGAAAAAGATAATAGTAATGATTGTTGGGCTGCTACTGGGCGGCGTCATAATGGCACAGAGTAGCCCACCGTGGCTTTCTGAGATGGCGCCGGATGGGGTGTTGTGGGGTATTGGTATTGCGAAACAATCGAGTGACAGCTTTTCACAGATCATGGCACAAAGTCGCGCACGGCAGAGCATTTCATATCAGCTTAACAGTTGTATTCAGGCGGCGATTACGGACTACAACCGCGACGCGGGAACTGCAGGGCATATCATAAATACCACACTTCAGGAATCAATCACCCGTATCGTAACCAGCTCTCAGCTTAATGGTTCCAGAATTACCAAGACCTGGCGGGCTCCTGATGGAACTTTTTGGTGC
>JAITNP010000138.1 GCA_031290455.1 Treponema sp.
TTGAAAAGGTAGTACAGCGTGGAGATCATGAGGGTCTTGCCGAAACGCCGGGGCCGGGAGAGAAAATAACTCTTCCCCCGGTCAAGCATTTCCCAGAAGTAGCGGGTCTTGTCCACATACACATAGTTTTTGGTGATGATTTCCTTGAAATCCTGCATACCCCGGGGTAGTTTCTTCATGGTTGGCCTCTATAATAAATAATAGTATACCATTTCCGGGGTATTGGGTATAGGCAGCGTCCGTTTTTTTATGCCGCGATAAAGGGATTAAACTTGATTCCCACATCGTAGGTATCCACTTTTTCCACTTTCTTGAGCCGATAGACCGCGAGATAGGTCAGGGGAGTCATGAGTACTTCCACGGTGCACTTGAAAAGATAGTTCGTGAGTACCAGGGTAACAAACAGTTCCCAACCGAAAACCCCGGTGATGCTGGCAATCAACACAAAAACGAGGCTGTCCAGCAATTCCCCGACCAGAGTACTGCCAATGGTCCGTACCCAGAGCAGCCGCCCCTTCATGGCCACCTTCATCCGGGATAACACCACCGAATTGGAGAACTCCCCCACCCAGTACCCCAAGAGACTTGCCAAAGCAATACCCCCGGTGCTCATGCCCCCAAGGATCGCATCGAATGCGGCGCTTCCCGCATAATCTTCCCAAGCCGCTTCAGCAGGAAGCAGGCGGAGCAGGAAAAACATGAGGGATGCCAGGGCCAGCGCCGCAAAGCCAGTCCAAATAACCCGGCGGGAAGCCCGAAAGCCGTACACTTCCGTCAAGATATCCCCAAACACATAAGAAAGGGGAAAGAGGAGGGTACCACCGTCAAAGGCGAGAGGAACGCCAAAAAGGGAAAACCCCAGGTCCACGATTTTTGCCGAGGAGGCCACGTTACTGGTGATGAGAATAGCCACAAAAAAAGCCATCACCAGATCCAAGTAATAAAAGTGAGGAGTTGAAGAAGACATAAAAGCTCCTGGTTTTGTTTAAGCGGGTAACTAGGCTACCGCCGCTGGTAATACCAGACCTATTTATAGTGAAGCGTTAGGAATGAGGAGGGAGGAGTGCAAGAAACTTTCTCACAACAACCACTCTTCCCTCCTCTCTCCTAACTCCTCACGGTATCAAAGCGCTACGCCCATTTGATAAACCCGGCTCGGTAGGGGTGAACAAGGGCATCATGCTTGGGGAGGATCCTCACCGTATGGCCCTGGAAACCGGTATCGGTGCATTCGATCCGCACCTGATACTGGTAAGCATTCCCTTCCTGACCAAGGGCTTTCATTTCTGTCCGCCGGGTGTTCTCAAGCAAGCCGGTCTGATTCGATATGGAACCGTGGTATAGTTCAACCTGGAGTTCCTCCGGGGTGAGGGTTCCCAGCTCAATGAAGGCCGTAACGGTCAAGGAATCACCCCGCTGCATGACCGGTTTCGCGTTGGATTCCAGTTTTACAATGCGTAAGCCTTCCCAGGATTGACGGAGCTTGGCAAAATAGGCGGCCAGGGATTTTGATTCGGCGTACTCATCCTTAGAGAGCCGGCGGTAATTTTTTAAGGCCGGAAAGTAGAATTGGTTGGAATAATCCATCAGCATACGCTGGCTGGACATGGATTGTCCTATGATCCGCATGGAGGCTTTCATCCGCCGTATCCATTCCCGGGGGAGACCATCCCGTCCCCGCTGATAAAAGAGGGGGATGATGTCCCGTTCCAGCAGGTCGTAGAGTGCCCGGCTTTCCACATCATCCTGCATCTGGGTGTCTTCGTACTGTTCTCCCTGCCCGATGGCCCAGCCCACTTCAGGGTTATATGCCTCGTCCCACCAGCCATCCAGGATAGAACAGTTGAGGACCCCGTTCATGGCAGCCTTCATGCCGCTGGTCCCGGAAGCTTCCAGGGGACGCCGGGGGGTATTGAGCCACACATCCGCCCCGCTCGTAAGATACCGGGCAACGGTCATGTCGTAGTTTTCAAGAAACACGATACGACTGGTAACATCGTATTTTTCCGCAAAGTGGATAATCTCTCGAATGAGTTCTTTCCCGGGCATGTCCATGGGATGGGCTTTGCCGGCGAATATGAGCTGGATCGGCCGTTCAGTGTCCCTGACGAGCCTAAGCAGCCGTTCCGGGTCCCGGAGTAGCAGGTTCCCTCGCTTATAGGTGGCGAAACGACGGGCAAAGGCCAGGGTCAGAGCATAAGGAGAAAGGGCGTCTTCGGCCTGCTGAATCCGCCGTTCCACCGCGCCGGTATGGGTGATGTACTGCCGGATCCGGTCCCGGGCAAAGGCCACGAGTCGCTCCCGCCGCCGTTCATGGGTACGCCAGAGTTCCTCGTCGGAAATCCGGTCCATCCGGTCCCAGATGGCAAGGTCCGTAGGCTCTTCCTCAAAATGGGGACCAAAATACCGGTCCAGGAGGTCGAGCATGTTGTTGGAAACCCAGGTCCGGGGATGGACCCCATTGGTTACATGCCCTATGGGCACCTCCTCCAGGGAAAGTCCAGGCCACAGCTCCTTCCACATATCCCGGGACACCAGCCCATGGAGCCGGGCGACCCCGTTGGCATAAGCGGCCAGTTTCAGGGCCACGACGGTCATACAATAGGTCTCGTGATCATCGTTGGGATGTACCCGGCCAAGGCCGAGGAAGTCTTTCCAGGATATACCCAAAATTTCAGGCCAGGAACGGAAATATTTTTCTATAAGGCCAATGTCAAACCGCTCATTCCCCGCAGGAACCGGGGTATGCGTGGTAAAGATATTGGTAGGCCATACCGCTTCTTTGGCCTCATCAAAGGTGAACCCTTTTTCCACCATGATTTCCCGGATCCGTTCAAGCCCCAGGAAGGCTGAATGGCCTTCGTTCATGTGGGTTGCGGCGGGATTAATATCCATCGCCCGAAGCGCCCGGATACCACCGATGCCCAGGAGGATTTCCTGCTGAATCCGGGTTTCCTTATCCCCGCCGTAGAGGGCGGCGGTAATATTCCGTATATCCGGCGCGTTTTCATCGATATTGGTATCCAGCAGGTAGAGGGAGCTCCGGCCCACCTTGACTTCCCATATCTGGGCTACCGCGATCCTATTGGCCAGCTCCACGGTAATCTTCAAGGGGGCATCGTTTTTATCGACCTTTCGTTCTACCGGCATATTATACCAGTCGTTTTCGGGATAACTCTCTTGCTGGAATCCATCGGCATTGAGGACCTGCTTAAAATACCCCTGCCGATAGAGGAGGCCGATCCCCACCAGGGGAAGCCCCAGGTCCGAAGAGGTCTTCATGTGATCCCCGGAAAGGATGCCCAAGCCACCGGAATAAATCGGCAGGGAAACATCCATGCCGTATTCCATGGAGAAATAGGCCACCACATCCTTCCGGGTTCCCCGGTACCAGGTTTCTCCCTTTTTATACCGGAGAAAACGACTATAGACCTCATTGAGGGCAGCCAAATATGAATCATCCTTGGCTGTCTGCGCAAGTCGTTCCTGGCTGACCATCCCCAGCGTTCGAATAGGACTCTGCTGGGATTGAAGCCATACATCATAATCCAAGCGAATAAAAAGCTGGATCGCATCAAAATTCCAAGAAAGCCAGAGATTACGCGCTATGTCTTCCAATGGTTTTAAGGCATTAGGAAGCTTTGGCTTAACCGTATATGTGGAAATATTCATATATTAAAGTCTATGCTCTCTTCAAGGGATTGTCAATTACTAGGTGAATAGTCCAAACTAGTTACCATTGCTAAGGAGTACATGCATGGCTAGACAGAACTACGGAGTTACACCCTGGGGGAAATGGTTTATTGAGGTCCTTGACAGCTATCAAATGGGCGCCCGTCTGGATCGGGGAAGGTCCTATGCCAATACGGGGAAAGTCCTGTCCCTGGATATCAAAGACCGGAAGGCCCTTGCCAAGGTCCAGGGGCATTATAAGCCCTTCTATAAGGTAGAAATCAGTTTCCCCGAACTGGAAGACAAGGAACGGGTCCTCCAGCTGATCCAGGAGGATCCGGCTTTGCTCTCCCGGATAGCGGCGGGGGAACTGCCCGAGGAATTTCTGGTTAAGCTCAAAGGGGAGGGTATCAACCTCATCCCCACCCGCTGGGGAGCGATGAAGCGGTCCTGCAATTGTCCCGACTATGGGGACCCCTGCAAGCACATGGCCGCCCTCTATTATATTATCGCCCGGGAAATTGATTCCGACCCGAGGGTACTGTTCAGGCTCCGCGGCATTGATCTGGCATCCCTGGCAAAGCAGTTTGGGGCCTCCCTGGACCGAAGGCTCCCCACCCCTTTCACGGTAACAGAGGATTCAGGCCCCCGGAATGTACCAGCCACTCCCCCGGAGTTCCCGGAGCTGCCCTTGTGTACGGAACTCATCCTTTCCCTGCTGCCCGCCGCCCCTTCCTTCTGTGATCGGGACTTTACCCTGGTCCTCTCGGAATTCTACCACCATGCCGCCCGGTTTAAGCTCTGGCAGGATGCTGAAGGCGCTGATACCGGGGATGAGCATACCTTTTCCCGCTCCCGGTGGACCATCGAATGCGCCAATCCCAAACCCGGGGCAGCACTGGTGCTGGTGCAGGAAATTGTTACGGGGGAACAATTCCGGCGTCCCCTTTATGAGGCTTTTCTTCGGTTCCGTTCGTTTTCCTCTGATGACGGTACCACGAGTTACACCTTTCTCTTTTATTTCTTTAAATTCCTCAACCTCCTCTGTGCTGCCGAAGCTTTTATCCCTGCGGTCTTGCTGGAAACAGCCCCCCAAGAAAGCAGCGGATCCCAAGGGACTCGAAAAACCAAGAAAAACCCGGCATCCCCCTCGTTACTCCGCATTATCTGGAAACCCTTTGAGGGGCTTCCCCTGATCAATGAGGCGCTTACCATGCTGGCGGCCTATGAGGACCATATATTGCCCCTGAATTCCCCAGGAGCCAAAAAGCAGGGGAAGACCAAGCAACGTACCTTTGCAAGCGGTCGTAGTGTGGTGGACCTCCTCAGCTCGGCGCTCCTGGGGGAATGGGTACTGCGGAACTACTTTGTTCGCCAGGGTTCATACTCCAAGGGAAGCGAGAATTTCAGGGAACTCCTGAACCTCTTTTTCCAGGGCGGGGTTATTGATGTTACTGCTCCGGCATTGCGGAGTATGCCCATTGCCATTGACCGCTGGCTTTCGGTACTATCCATTGATTTTTCAGCCTGGAAATACCGGCTTACCCTCAAATCGACTGCGACCCGGGATACGGATGTGGCGGATTTTAAGCTGTCCATGGATGTACTGGTTACAGGGGAGCAGGGGATAGACCACATTGCCCTGAAGGATGCGGCCCAAAAAACCAGTACCATTGAGGTCTTGAAGGCACCGACGGCCCTTTCCAATTACCTCCCGGAACTGGGGAGCCTCGCCTACCAGAGCTCGGTCCGGCTGACCGAGGAACGGCTGGTGGATTTCCTGGATAACGCCTCCCAACTCCTTTTCCGGCTGGGAATTGAGGTGGTATTCCCCAAGAACCTGCATCGGGAATTGAAGCCCCGGCTGGTACTTAAAACGTCCGCTAAACAGGCCGGCGCCCTGGTAAACTATCTCGCCCTGGATTCCCTGCTGGAATGGCAATGGCAGATAGCCATTGGGGATGAGGTCCTCACCGTAGAGGAGTTTAAAGCCCTGGTCAAGGAGAAAAAGGCCCTGGTTAAGTTCAAGGATACCTTTATCCGGCTGGACCCTGCAGAAGTTTCGCGGCTCCTCAAGCAAGCCCAGGAAGGGAGCGTCCCTCGGGTGAACGATTTCCTCAAGGTTCATTTTGCCGGGGACAGTCTCCTTTCATTTGACGCGGAGCAGATCATCGAGCAGCTCCTGGCCGAGCGGAGCTTTCCGGTTCCCCAGAGTCTCCATGCGGTTCTCAGGCAGTACCAGGAACGGGGGTATAACTGGATCTGCTCCCTCCTCCTGGCGGGGTTCGGCTGTATTCTCGCGGACGACATGGGCCTGGGGAAGACGATCCAGGCCATTACGGTGCTGCTCAGGCTCAAGGAGGAAGGGCTGCTCCCAGATCGATGCATCATCATCGCCCCGGCGGCGCTTCTTGAAAACTGGGAACGGGAACTGGGCCGCTTCGCCCCATCCATCCCGGTAGCCCGGTACCACGGGGTGAAGCGCAGCCTTGCCGGGGATGCGGAGGTGTTTTTAACCACCTATCAGACTGCGGTGCGGGACGCGGCAAAATTGGGAGACCATCCCTTTTCTCTCTTAATTGTGGATGAGGCCCACCTGATGAAGAACGCCGCAACCAGGGGCGCCAAAACCGTCAAGCAGTTGCGCTCCCAGTACCGGCTTGCCCTATCGGGAACCCCTGTGGAAAACCGGCTTGAGGACCTGCGTTCGCTCTTCGATTTCATACTCCCCGGGTACCTTGGAACCGCGCTGCAATTCAAAGAGGAGTACCGCTTCCCCATTGAGGTGATGCGCCAAAAGGAAAAGGCCGAAACCCTGCGAAAGATCACCGCTCCCTTTCTTCTGAGACGGCTTAAAACCGACAAGCGCATCATCGCGGACCTGCCCGAAAAGATCACCATCAATGCATACACCGGCTTGGAAAAGGAACAGGCCGCTCTGTACGAAAGTATTGTTACCGCTACCATGGAAAAATCCGCGAAGATTGAGGAACCTCAGGGACGGTCCACCCTGATACTGGCCCTGCTCACGGCCCTGAAGCAAGTCTGCGATCATCCCCGGGTGTACGACAAGGAAAGCCCGGCAGTTTCAGCGCTTTCCGGCAAGGCCCAGCTTCTCATGACTCTGCTGGAAGAAATCCTCGCCAACCGGGAAAAGGTGCTCATCTTTAGCCAGTATGTGGAAACCCTGGAATGCCTCAAGACCATCATACAAGATGAACTCGGCGAGGCGGCCCTGGTGTACCACGGCGGTATGCCCCAGAAGAAGCGGAGCGAAGTAATCGACCGCTTCCAAGGTTCGGTAATGAACCAGGATGGGGTGATGGGCCATAGCGATGCGGACTGCCGGATCCTCCTGGTAAGTCTCAAGGCCGGGGGCCTGGGCCTCAATCTTACCGCCGCGACCCGGGTTATCCATTACGATCTCTGGTACAATCCGGCGGTGGAAAACCAGGCCACTGACCGGGCCTTCCGCATAGGGCAAACCCGGAACGTCTTTGTCCACCGGTTCATCACCAAGAACAGTTTTGAGGAGAAGATAGACGCCATGTTGACCAGTAAACGGGAACTGGCGGACATGACCGTGTCCTCGGGGGAATCCTGGCTTGCCCGGATGAACCACGAAGAACTCAAGGCGCTATTTGATCGAACTTCAATTCGGAATATATGATTGAGATCGGGGGCAGAGCGGTGCAGGACACGGAGAAGCCATAGAGAAGAAGGAAAAACAAAAAAATTCCATGTCTTCGGTGTAAAAACGCAGACTATGTTTCTTAATTGATTAACATTATAAAGGCCGAGTAGTTTTTCACCTATGCCATTTTAGTATGTTTTCGCGCCTCAAGCGCCTGTTTTTTTTCAACCAGCGTTAAAGCAAAGGCTTCAATATCCTCGCGCTGTTCCTGGTTTAATAGTTCCAAGTATTCAAGCACTATCGAAAACTTTTTGTATTGCATGTAAAAATCATCAATTTCTTTCGATACACTCGAATCGGTTCCTTCAACCAGATATTCAACTGTTACTCCTAATTCCTTGGCAATTTTTACCCCATCATCGACTCGGGGTAAGATATCTTTTGAGACCCAGCTTCTCAATGTTTGATACTTGATACCGGTTTTTTCCGCCAGCCATTCTTGTTTTACCCTTTGTGCTTTGATAGCCTTGTTCACCTCGTCCCAAAAAAGCAAGCCCATGCTGTTTATTATCGTATGTTTTTTTAGAAACTTGTTACTAAATTTTACGCCATTTTAGTATGTTTTCGCGCTTCAAGCGCCTGTTTTTTTTCGACCAGTGTCAAAGCAAAGGCTTCAATATCCTCGCGCTGTTCCTGGTTTAATAGTTCCAAGTATTCAAGCACTATCGAAAATTTCTTGTATTTCATGTAAAAATTATCAATTTCCTTGGGTATCCTTGAATTCGTTCCCATAACCAAATATTCGACTGTAACCCCTAATTCTCCGGCAATTTTTACCCCGTCATCGACTCGGGGAAGTACATCGGTAGATATCCAGTTCCTGATGGTTTTATATTTTATTTCCGTTTTTTCTGCAACCCACTCTTGAGTCCTATGCATTTCTTTGATTATTTTATTTACCCGCTGCCAAAAAAACAACATACTTCATTATCCCCTTTTTTAAGAAGGAGTGTTACGAGATTGACGATATTTGACTTGACGAAACACCTTAAATAAAGTTATTATTAATAATGAAAAGTCTTATATAAGGATATTTTGAGAGATATGACTTTCAGAGCATACATTGTCTCTTCTCGTTGGGGGCAATCAGCTACAAAGGAGGCTCGTGATAATGGTATTTTCATCAACGATTTTTTTGCTGCTATTCTTGCCGGTGGTGCTTATCGGCTACTACAACCCAGTGTGGAAAGGCCGGAACTTCAGGAATGGGTTCCTGCTCCTGGCAAGCCTTGGGTTTTACGCCTGGGGCGAGCCGGTCTTTGTGTTTGTGATGATCTTCTCGGTTTTCGTGAACTGGTT
>JAITNP010000147.1 GCA_031290455.1 Treponema sp.
AAGAAAAACCACGATGATGTCCTTGAAATCGACGAATTTTGGACATATGTTGGAAAAAAATCGAATAAAATAGGGCTTATGTATGCTTATCATCGCGCTTCCGGGGAGATTGTGGCGTATGTTTGGGGGAAACGAGCCTTAAAAACAGCACAAAAATTAAAAGAAAAGCGCGAACGTTTAGGCATTACTTATGATCGCATTGCGACTGATAATTGGCAGAGCTTTGTGAGCACGTTTACTGAAACGGAGCATGTTATTGGTAAAAAATACACCGTTGGTATTGAAGGCAGGCCGACGCGGCATCGGAATCGGCGAGTATTCAGGAAGACGTGCTGTTTTTCAAAAAAACGCATCATCCATCGGAAAGTATTTGATATGACATTCTTTTACATCAATGAAGGTCATATATGATGCCTTAGCATACTTTGTGGATCACCACTCATCATGGAACACCATGACCGCCGGCGGCCTCGGGGTGCTCTTCAAGCCTGTTTAGACTAGCACATTATAAGGGAAAATTCCCGGAAATTCTGGGTCAAGTTTAGCCCCCTTCGTCGGAATTACTGTAATATCTACTGCTTTTAGGGTAATCAATCCATGACAAACAAAAAGGTGATCGGTAGCGCTTCTGGGGATCACGAGGAATAATAATATGGTAAACACAACATTACGTCCTATCATTAAAGTACTGAAGGACAAGTGCGTAAATTGTCACCGCTGCATCATGGTATGTCCCGTGAAGATGTGCAATGACGGTTCCGGGGAAGTGATTGATCATCACAGCGATCTCTGTATCGGCTGCGGTGAATGTATCGACATCTGTTCCCATAATGCCCGTGTCGGTATTGATGATTTTGACGCCTTCATGGAAGACCTCAGCCAGGGAAAACCCATGGTCGCCATTGTGGCGCCTGCGGTGGTTGCGAGTTTTGAGGGGAAGTACCTACAGATGAACGGCTTCTTAAAATCCATCGGGGTTAAGGCGGTTTTTGATGTGAGTTTTGGGGCGGAACTCACGGTCAAGTCCTATCTTAACTACATGGAAAGGCAGCATCCCAAGACGGTCATCGCCCAGCCCTGTCCTACGCTGGTTTCCTTCATTGAAATGTACCGCCCTGAACTCATTCCCTACCTTGCCCCGGTGGACAGTCCCATGGTGCATACGATGAAGATGATTAAAAAATATTATCCTCAGTATAAAAACCATAACATCGTGGCCATAAGCCCCTGTTATTCAAAACGACGGGAGTTTGACGCCGTCGGCATGGGGGACTACAACGTAACCTTCAATTCGATACAGCAGTACCTTGATAGCAACCATGAACGGATAAGCTCTTACCCTGCGGTGGATTATGATAATCCTCCCGCGGAACGGGCGGTGCTGTTTTCAATTCCCGGCGGGCTTATGCGGACCGTTCACCGGTATCATAAAGACATACTTGGTGATACCCGGAAAATAGAGGGGTCTCCTGAAGTCTATCACTACTTTGCCGATCTCTCCCAGTCCATCAAGAACGTTGCGCCGGTCTTTAAACTGGTGGACTGTCTTAATTGCAAGATGGGCTGTAACGGCGGTCCCGGTACGGGAAACCGGCGGAAACACCTGGACGAGGTGGAATCCCTGGTGGAAAAGCGGAACCAGGAAGTACAGGAAAAATACCGGCCCAAAGGATTCTTCGGCGCCTTATTCGGCAGGGATACGCTGGAAAAACTGCTTAACCAGTATTGGGAGGAAGGGCTCTATAGTCGATCCTATACCAACCGGTCAGAGGTATTCAAAAGGCTGGTTATTGTGCCTACCAGGGAACAGATCGAAGCCATGTACCTCAAGATGCATAAAATCAGGAAAGAGGATTTGCTCAACTGCGGTGCCTGCGGGTATAAAAGCTGTGAACAAATGGCAGTCGCCATTATCAATGGACTGAACAAGCGTGAAAACTGCCGTCATTATATAGAGATTGAAAAAAGCCTGATCCATGAACAGAAACTGAAGGAACAGCTTGAGCAGGTCCTCAATCATGCCCTGGAGGAGATGTACAAAAGCATTGACGGTATCACCGCCTTATCGGCCCAGATCAATGAAACCGCCGACTATGTGTTGCGTTCCTCGGTCTCCATTGAGCACATGGTGGAAAACACCCAGTCGATTACCGGCAGCCTGGAACATAATGCCGAGGAGGTTTTGAAACTGAACGAGTCTTCATCGGAAGGGAAGAACCGTCTTTATAAGATAGGAGCATTGATCGATGATGTCTCGGTCAAATCCGATGCGCTCATAGCATCCAGCGGGGTAGTCGGGGATATTGCCGACGAGACGGGTATTCTGGGTATGAACGCGGCTATTGAGGCGGCCCATGCGGGGGAGGCGGTGGGCAAGGGCTTTGCGGTGGTGGCGGGGGAGATTCGGAAGCTTGCCGATAATTCCGGTCGTCAGGCTATGGAGATATCCAAAAGTCTTAAAGAAATTAAGACCCTTATAGATAATTCCAGAGAATCTTCGGTTCAGGCGCGGGAACAGTTTGATGTGATGTCCTCCATCATTCAGCGGGTCAACGATGAAGAGATACGTATCAAGGACGCGATGGAAGTACAAAGTTCCAGCGGCGTCCAGGTTATTCAATCCTTAAAGGAAATAAATAATCTGTTAGCCCGGATCAAGGATGGCTCCACTTCCTTGCTGGGTTTGGGGAAAACTATCATTACGGATATTGGCGCGTTGAAGAGCATATAATGTTCGCATGAGTAATAATCCACCGGCATAGCCGGTGGCTTGAGGAACCCCCCTTAAAGGGGGCAATCCACTTACAATTATTTTCGTTTTTTCTTAGATGATCCGATTAATACTTTCCCCTACATGTGTATCTTTTCGGTGTCACGGTTTTGGGGTTCTTTAAAAGCGGCAAAAGAAAAAAGCTTACATTTTTTAAAACAGTACCGCACACAGATCCCTGCCAGAGCGCCACAAACAAAACATGCGGTAAACCGTATCGCCAAAGCAGCGGGACCCAAGGCGACGCTGTAGAAAAAGAGCTGAGGATTTAAAAGAATCGAACTCATGCAGAAGGCGGCGATCCAATCCTCTTCCATTCCTTGTTCGACAAATCCGGCGGCAATAGGAATTGTACCGTACATGCACAGAGGCGGTGTATCTTCTCCTTGCCGAACACGGATATTGCCGAACCGAGGAGCATCCCTAAAATCCAGTACCCGGCGATCTGCTACAGTTGGATTGAGAAGTAGTACCAGAAGTAGATAAGCTCCCGCTTTAATAGCTCAAGGATGATCCGCCTCCTGCCTGCCCTGTGACAGCGTTACTGTTACGAAGAAAACGCTCAAAACCCCAATGGGATTTAGCGGTTCCCAATGTTAACAAGCTGGTACTGCTGGGTTCCCAGGCCCACCTGTTCAGCGTAAGTTATCTGGTGTATGCCGCCCCGGCTTTCGATTCTTTCTATTAAATGGCGCTTTCCTTCTTCGGGGCTTCCATAAATAAGGTCGATGCTGGCCTTTTCCAGGGCTACCGGGTCCGTGGAGGCCAGGATACCGATGTCACCCATTAACGCCTTGGGCGCCCGGGCATCGCAGTCGCAACTAGTTGAAAGATTGTTGAGCACATTGATGTAGAGCAGCTTCCCCGGTTTGACGTCCATCAGGGCCTTGTTGTATTCGACGATCTTTTCAAAGAAAGGCGCTCCGCTTTCGGTAAATCTGCCTCCCCCGGCTTTGTTGTGGATGCTGCCTTTGCCATTGGGGGAGGCAATGCCGATTGCCAGGTTTTTGAAGGTCCCGCCAAAGCCGGCCTGGGAATGGCCCTTAAAATGGGCTACAGAAATGATCCAATCGTAATCCATAATATGCTTACCCAGAATCGCCTCTTGCTGATGTTTACCGTCTTTGATGGGGATACGAATCTCCCCTTCGGAATCCAGTATATCAATCGGTGCAAAGGTGAATCCATGGTCCTTTGCCGCTTGCCTGTGACCCGCCGAGGTTCCCCGACTGCCCCCGTAGTAGGTGTTGCTATCCACAAGGCTTGCTTTAACCGCATCCGCCAGAGGTTTCACAATATCCGGCCTCAGATAGTTGGTATTCCCCGGTTCACCCATGTGCATCTTGATTGCCACCTTTCCTGATACCGGAACTTTCAGTGTCTGGTAGATAGTCAAGAGACCTCTTCCTGAAATATCACTGGTAAAGTACACTGTCGCGGCCTGTCCGGGAGCGGGGGTCCCCGCCCGGTTCGCGGTCTCCTCCGAAGGTCCAACAGGAATGATCCTTTCGGGAGTGGACATCCCCGCTCCCGCTGCCCTGATCTCCTGAGGGGCGGCACGGGGAGAACAGCCGGAAACCGCCGCAACAAATCCCGTAAAAGCCAGTGACAGCAGCCAAATATAACAATTCTTCTTAAAAACAGTCATAATCACCTCCTAAAAGTTGTATTACATGCATGATACTACCATGGTTTGCGGTCATCATCAATATGCGAGCAGTAATTCTGGGTTTGCTTTTATATATCAGGTACAACGGACGCTTCAAGGAATTTACCGGATGGCCCCAGTCTGGCTGGCTTTTTGTCTGGTATACTCTACCCGTGCCAAAAAGCGCAAGAACGGGGGACATCCTATGATTTGTCAAGGGAAAAAACAGGGTTCCCTTGACAGCCCCTGGCTCTGTGATCTCGAACCTTCGGTTCGCATTGTCCTTCATATTTTTTTTCTTGTTTTATCCGCTAATTTAGGCTTTACAGGCTCCCAGGCTGCCGGTGTTTGCGGATTTCGCCATGCGGGGGATAAGGGCCGCGCTGAATCTGCCGCACAGGGGAAAGGTCAAAAATACCGCAAAAAGCATTTTACCCGCCAAGTCAAAGCGGTTTTTCGTCCAAACCCTTATTCGGCTTGGCGGTTGGCTTTCTTCTGAATCCTTGTGATCTGCGGGTAGTCCATGGCAAAAAAATATCTGTGCCTTTATCCTGAAAAACAGGCAGCAATTTTACGCTATGTATGAATTTTTAGGGTGTTTTTAGATCGTTTTCCCCTATTTAGTGATAAACTGGTAATTGCTGAGAAGGGGAGCGCCTCGTTGACTTTTTATTGCTATCAATGTTAAAGATTAAGGATAGGGCATGGTTATAAAAGGCCCTTCAAGGAGTTCGCCCCATGTCCAAACCTAAAACCCCTACCCCGGCCTTACCCAAGGGAAACGGCATGTATGCAGTCTCCATAGGGAATTCCCTTGTGGTCAAGTGGGTTGACTTCGACACCCCCCAACCAGACTTATAGTATTGATAAGCGCAAGCCCGGCCTACGAACCCCGCCGCTTCTCCGAGCGAGAGGGCATCAGGATAGCCGGGCGGGTAGTGGCTTGTTATTATAGAGTATGAATTTGGCTTGATTTGGCCGAATATTATGATGTTACGCAAAATAAGAAAAGGGCGCGGATTTACACGGATTGGACGCTATAATCCGTGTAAATTAGTGAACTGTCTTCTCCTTGTGCGTAAGATGAGTTAAGAGTAATATCAAGGTGTCCCCGCAAGGGGTGTCGCTTGGTGGGGCGGTATAGTGGCCGTTTAACCCCGGCTCAACTATGCCGGGCGATTTTTTTGCTTGGAGACTAATAAATGCCGTCTATCAGGGTCAATATTGCGCCCAAGGTACTCAATTGGATACTCAGCGTTGCTTCCTCCGAAGGTGTGGATGATGAGTTTTTTTCCTGCTGTTACCAGTGGAAAAATGCAGAGAAAATCCCTACTTTTGCCAAAATAGAGGACCTTAGCAAAAAAGCGCATATCCCCCTGGGTTATTTTTTTCTCAAGACCCCCCCGGAAGAACCGCTCCCATTAATTGAATACAGGACGATAAAAAGCGCTGTTAACCCAATACCTAGCAGAGACCTCATGGATACCTATTACCAAATGTCCGCTATTCAGACTTGGATGCGGGATTATCTCATGGAGGCGGGCAATGATAAACTTCCGTTTGTCGGTTCCTGTAAAGATGAAAAATATCCTGCAAAAATAGCCGCGTCCATCAGAAGCGTTATCGGTATGGCCACAGATTGGTATACTGATTCTAGAGACAGAACAACATCTTTTAATATACTCCGTGATTTTTTTGAAAATATCGGCATAATAATATTGCAAAATGGCATAGTCGGTCAAAATACCCATCGTTCTTTAAGTATTGATGAATTCCGGGCATTCACGCTCATAGACGATTACGCGCCGCTTGTCTTCATTAATAACAAAGATACCGAAGGCGGCAAAATTTTTTCCCTGCTCCACGAAGTGGTCCATATCTGGCTTGGCTTGCACAGTTTCTTCAATGACAATTCCGGCATTGTTTTTGACATAAGCCCGCTTGAAATCATTTGTAATGCCGTTGCCGCCGAATTACAGGTTCCTAATGCTCATTTCATCAATGAATGGAACAACCAGTCCAATCTTGCTATAGATGAAAAAATCGACAATATAGCTAAACATTTTCGATGCGGCTCTATTACCATTGCAAGAAGAGCCTTAGATAATAAATACATCAACCAGTCCCAATATGAAAAAATCGTTGCAGACTTAACCGCCAATTCTAAAAAAAGAAAAGATAATCAAGGTGGCGGCGATTATTATAATACCGCCAAATCCAGATATGGAGTGCCTTTTATTCTGGCCCTTGACAACAGCATAAAAGAGGGAAAAACAACCTACACAGAAGCGTTTAGGCTTACCAACACAAACAGAAAAACCTTTGATACCCTCGTTGAAGAAATTACAAGTATAAAAAAATGAAAGAACAATATGATGAAGTTTTTATCATCGACAGCAACGCGCTTATAACCCCATATAATACATATTATTCATTTGAAATTGCTCCATCATTCTGGGCTAATATTGAGGAGCAGATAATTTCAAAACGCATAGTCGTTCTCGATAAGGTTTTTGATGAAATTGTGGTAAAGAAGGACAAGCTAAACGACTGGCTGCGGGGTATTCAGGGATTGGAACAGATTGACCACAAGAATTCCGGGATTATACAAAACT
>JAITNP010000183.1 GCA_031290455.1 Treponema sp.
ACAACACCCTAAAGATCCGCTTCTCTATCGGGGGAAAGCTGGTATTTATCCTCACCGGACTGCTTTTCCTGTCCATGGCTGCGCTGACGATTTTCGTATCGATCATGGGCAGTGCCGAAGCCCGCCTTATGGCTGAAGACCATAACATGACCGTGAACCAGCGGTCCGCGGCGGAAGTGGAAACCGCCCTCAAGTCGATCCGTTCTGATACCCTGAGCCTCCTCAATATCCTCAACACCCTGCCCCCGGCGGAAGACCGGATGGCGAGCCGGTTCTTCTTTGAACAAAAGCCCCATATCGCCGCCATCCTGATTCCCGGAGCGCGGGAATTTATCAATGATCGCTTTTTTCTGTCCCGGGAACTTGAACCGGCGCTGATCGCCGCCTTTCTGGAAACCGCGGCACCGGCAATAAGCCGGGCACAGACCGGGGAAGCCCTCATCCTCAACGGTACCCCGGTCTTCGGTGTCTCAATGCTGGTCATGCTCCTCCCCGGAGGAACCGGCTCTGCGGCGCTCATCTTTTTCTCCGGCGAATCCCTGGGAGCAGCCTTCGGGACCGGGGCCAATTCCTCCTATATGATCAACGATGCTGGGGATGTCCTCGTCCACCCCGATGAGGAACTGGTCCGTTCCGGGGCGAATCTGCAGAACAACCCCTTCGTACATATAAGCCTGGAAAGCCCTGACCAGGGTCTCCAAACCCGCTATGTTGACGAAGGGGTCCGCTATTTCGGCGCTTTTCAGAAGCTCACCCTGGCCAACATCGCGGTCATTACCCAGATCCCAGAGGAAGTGGTCTTTGAGGGGATTACCGCCATCACCAGGCGCAACAGCTATCTCGCCGCCGCAGTGTTCTGTATGTCCGTCCTGTTCCTCTGGTTCTTCTCAAAAACCATCAGCGCCCCCTTGAAAACCCTCATCCAGGCAACAACACGGATTGAAAACGGGGAATTTGACCTTGCCCTTCGGGCAAAAACCAACGATGAGATCGGGGTGTTAACCAGCAGCTTTGTCCTCATGGGGCAGCGGCTGGCAGAACGGGAACGCGTCGCGGAGCAGCGGCTCAAAGATGCTCGGGGCAACGGGATAGTCGGCCGTATCCTGGAGGGAGAACTTCCCCAGGAGGGTGAAGCCAAGACTGCCACGGTCTTTTTTGTTGATATCTGCTCTTTTACGGCCATAATGGAAAAACTCGAACCCCATGCCGTGATGGAACTCCTCAACGATTACATAACCCGGATAACCCAGTGTGTGCACAAGGCCAGGGGAACGGTGGATCAGGTTACCGGCGACGCGGTCATGGCCGTATGGGGGGCGCCGTATTCCCGGAGCGGCCCTGCCAAAGACGCCCTCAACGCGGTCTGCGCCGCCTTAATGGTGCGCTCCAGCCTCCGGAGCTTTAACCAGGGCCGGGGCGGGGATAAGAAGCCTATCATCAAAATCGGCTGCGGGATCAGTAGCGGGCAGGTGATCGCCGGGCATATTGGTTTCGATGAACGGATGGAATACCGGGTTATCGGGGACCCGGTTACCCTGGCGAATCGGACGGAAACCCTGAACACGTCCCTGAGCACGGACATTCTCATCACCGAGTATACCTGGCGCCTCATCAAAGACTATCTTATTACCGAAGAAATGCCGCCGATGAGGGTAAAGGGTAAGGAGCGGCCGGTGCGGCTCTTTGCGGTGGTGAATATCCGGGTTACCCAAGCCGGCAAGAAACAGCCCTATCCGGTAACCTTGGCAGGGGTGCGGGAACTGTTAGGGTTAGCCCCTCCTCTTCCTCCGGATTGCAACAAGGTAGCGGCCAATGCGAAAAACCCGTAATATACAACCGGGGACTAAAATCCTCGATATGGCTGTCCTGTTCCTCTGTCTTTCCGGGGCAGCGCTGGCAATGTATTTGTTCTGGCAGGATCTGAACCGTACCCTCACCCGGCTCTCGGAAACTCCGGTGGGGACCCTATCCTATAAGTACCATATTGTCCAGCGCCGCTTCAGAGACCGGCTCGTCTGGAACCGGCTTCAACAGAGCTCCCCCCTTTATAACGGAGACCGTATCCACACGGCTGACTTTTCCGATGCGACTATCACCCTGGTCAATGAGGATGTCATTACTATGCTGGAAAACACCTTGATTCAGCTTTTCTTTGATCAAGCAGGCGCCAGGATTGACTTGTTTGAGGGAAACATCGGTATCCAGGCCAAAGAAGACGGGCTGAACCTCCGCTCCGGGGCAAACCAGGTAAAGCTTTCCGCTGGAAGCATAGCCGGCGCCCGGGTAGATTCCCAGGGCTTTCATTTCTGGCTGATTGAGGGCTATGCTGCGCTGAGAACCGCCACAGGGAGTCAGGGAATGCGGACCGGATCGGCCGTCACCATTCGAGCCGACGGGAGCATTGATACCGGCCCCCAGGTGGTGGTCCTGACACCGCTGCCCTATCAGCGTATCGTAACCGCCTCATCCGCCCCGGTGGAGATAAACTTTTCCTGGAAGCCCATTAATTTTCCCCCCAATGAACAGGTGCGCCTTGAAATAGCGGGGGACCAGCGTTTTACCCGGATGATCCATACCCTTAATGCCCAGACCTCCGCGACCGTGGAACTTCCCCCCGGAACCTTCTGGTGGCGAACATTCGCTGCTTCACGCATATCCGCCACCGCAAACATCACCATGGGTAAACTCTCCGTGATCGTTGCCCCGCCCCCGGTTTTGGTAAGCCCCGCCGAAGGGAAGGTCTACTCCTACCGGGTAAGCCCTGAGGCAATACGGTTCCAGTGGTCGGCCTCCCCTGAAACGGATGAAGTTCCTGCGTACCTGCTGGAAGCGGCGGATAATCCGAGGATGCAAGCCCCCCGGCTGAGAACCACGGTACGGGGCTTTTCGTTGTTGTATTCAGGGCTTACAGACGGGACCTGGTACTGGCGGGTAAGCCCGGTATACGCTGAGTATCAAGGGACCTTTGCGGTTTCCCCGCCGGTATCCTTTGCCATCCGGCAGGGGGACGAAACTACTCCGGTACGCATACCGCCGGTCGTCCCCCTTCCCAAGCCGGAAGCGCCCCGGTCCGTCCGCTTGGAATACCCTCCATCGGGCCACGCCTTTACGGGGCTTGATGCCCTGAGACAGCCCGGTATTATACGGTGGAGTTCCACGGAACCCCTGGGAAAATCCCGGTTTATCCTTTCCCGGAACCAGAATCCCCGATCATCTGTCCCGGTGGTGGACCTGACCGACCCCGGCAAATCCATCCGTCTGCCCCCGCTGACCCCGGGAACCTATTACTGGACCATCCAGGCGGAAACCCCCGAGGGCCTGGATATCAGTGCGGCCCAGCCCTTCAGTTTCCGGGTGCTTGAGCCCAAGGTCGCCCCGGTAACCCTTGATTTCCCCAAACAGGGACATTCCTTTACCGGGCTTGCTGCCCTGAGACAGTCCGGCGTCATAAGGTGGAGTTCTACGGAAGTGGTGGGAACCTCCCGGTTCGTCCTTTCCCGAAATCCCGCCCCCTTGCAGGGCACGGCAATACTGGATCTGACCGACCCCGGCAGGACCATTACCCTGCCCGAGTTGGCTCCGGGAACCTATTACTGGACCATCCGGGCAAAGACCCCTGAGGGGCTTGATATCAGCGCCACAGCCCCTGCCAGGTTCCAGGTACTTCCGACGCCTCAAGAACCGCTTCCGATAGTGTCCCCCGTGCCTCCAGTACCTCCAGCTCCTTCAGTCCCCGTGTCCCCGGTAACGCTGGAGTTTCCCGAAGGGGGGCACCGCTTTCCCGGGATTGAAGCCCAGAGACAGCCCATTGCAGTCCGGTGGAAGGCTGCGGGACCCATAGGAAAATTCCGGTTCATCCTTTCCCGGAATCCCGACCCCCTCCAGGGCATGCCGGTACTGGAGAGTACGGACCCCAGCAGGGCCATCACCCTGTCTAAGCTGACTTCGGGAACCTATTACTGGACCATTCAGGCCGAGACCCCCGAGGGGCTTGATATCAGTGCGGCACGGCCTGCCTATTTCCAGGTACTTCCGGTGTCCCCGGTAAGCCTGGACTTTCCCGAAGCGGGGCACCGCTTTTCCGGGATTGAAGCCCAGAGACAGCCCGGCATGGTGCGGTGGAGTTCTGTGGAAACGGTGGGAACCTCCCGGTTTATCCTTTCCCGGAATCCCGACCTCCTCTGGGGCACCCCGATGTTGGAAATAACGGACCCCGGCAGGGCCATTACCCTGCCCCGGTTGGCTCCGGGAACCTATTACTGGACCATCCGGGCGGAAACCCCCGAAGGCCTGGATATCAGTGCCCCGGGGCCATCAAGCTTCCTGGTACTCCCGATTCCGCTCCTTCCCCGGCCCCAGGGGATGCTGCCGGTGGACCAGTACAAAATTGATGCTGCCCGGTTACAAAAGAGCCGGGACATTATCTTTACCTGGGACCAGGTGCCCGGGGCAAATGCCTATATCTTTACCCTTTTACCGGACATCCCTGAGCGGAAACCCCTCATCCATAGTGAGCCGCTCTTTAAAACGGTTTATGTTATTGAGGACATGGCTGTCCTTGATATCGGGAACTTCATCTGGCAGGTAGAAGCGCTGTATATAGCCGGGGATGGCGTGATTGAACAGCGGGGAACCATCGGAGAACAAAGGTTTACCATTGATATTCCCTCCCTGGTAAATCCAAAGCTGGGTGTTAATGGGATCATATATGGTAATAGTGACTAAATTCCGGGTGCCCCTGTTTCTGATTCTGCTCGTGCTGGCTGGTTACCCCGCTTATACCCAGCGCGTAGAAACCCAGTTTATTGAACACCTTACCTGGGAGCCCGTGGCCTTTGCCTACTATTACGAAGTGGTGGTGGAACGACTGGATGATTCCGGCGCCGTGGAAGTGGTACGGGAAGTAACGGAGGAATCCTTTCTTGATTGCGCCCTCTCCCCTGGTCATTACCGGTACCTGGTGCGGGTCTACAACCTGATGGGCCGTCCGGAGCTTGCCTCGGAATGGGCCTTCTTCGAGATACTCCCCGCCTTACCCAAGGGAGCTTATAACGAGGAAAAAACCACCGAAGGAGATCGGTTTATGCAGCGTCTTACCTGGGACTCGGTGGCCTTTGCCTCCTATTACGAAGCGGTGGTGGAACAACAGCAGGATGATTCCGACCAGCACTATCGAGAGGTACTGCGAAAAGTAACGGAAAAAGAGTCAGAACCCCTCATTATCTGTTTCCTGCCCCCTGGTCATTACCGGTTCCAGGTTATGGTGTATAACCTGTTTGGCCGCCTGGGGGCACGTTCGGAATGGGCCTATTTCGAGGTACTCCCGATTCCAGAAGTTTTGGTTTCGGAAACACCCCTCCCGGAGCCGGAAGTTCCTAAAATAGCCCTCCCAGAGCCGGTAACTCCTTCGGACCCGATACCGGAAGAACCGGTCCAGGCGCCCCGCGAACCCCCGATCCCTCGGATCATCACTCATGAACCTGCGGAGAAAAAACCGCCGGCCTTCATGCCCCTCATCACTGCCCGGGCCGGCATGATGGTCTTTTACCCCGGTCCAGAGGGGCATCTGGGTGATGGGCTGGAATTGCTGAACCGGTATGACCCTATCGGCAGTATCGCCCTTAGCCAGAACCTGACCAATATCCTGGGTTTCAACCTGAACTTTGATCGGGATGCCCTCCTGATAAACCGGCTTTTCGTCAGGGCGACCTTGGATTGGCGGTTCATTGGTCTTGAGGTGGGACCTTCCTTCGGCCTCTTTAACCTCAATATTGCCACCATCAGTCCTGCCCTCTCCATGATCGTCAAGCTGACTATCCCGCCGGGCATTGTCTCAGGTTTATTCCGGCTTGATACCTCCCTGGGAAGGCAGCCCAACAATCCCGGAGATTATACCCAGGACTACCGTGAAATCCGGGTTGGGCTCCTGCTTCCTTTTTTCCTGCTTACCTTAAGCATGAGTGGCCGGGACTTAATCGAGAAAAAGGACCAGTACGATATAAGCAGCAGTTGGATACGCTACAATCTTTCCGCTGAATTCCACAAAAAGGATTTCCCCTTTGCGTTCCGCCTTGATGTGGGGTATCAGCAGTTAAAATGGATCTACACGGTGGCGCAGCCGGTCGATTACACCTACGGTGATGTGTATGTGGGCCTGGAGGTATCCTATCGGATATGGTCCAGGGTGAAGCTCTTTTTAGGAGTGGAAGTACCGGTATTCCCCTGGGTATATCCGTATATTCAAAGCTTCAGCGATCCCCAGGTACCTCTCTTTTATGGAGCTACCCTGGGGTTCCTTTGGAACCTGGGGGCGCCATGATAGCAATACCCTGGTAATGAGCAGCGATATACGATATACTCTTAACTGGAGGATACATTGAATCTGACCATGATAATTAATGGCATTAAAGGCATTGAACACGGAATAATAGAACTTCCCATTGAAAATGGAGTATATGCCATTGTAGGAAATAATGGTACTGGTAAAAGTACCATTATGTCTTGTTTGTCTCAATTGATATTTAATAATGGACTTACATGGTCCCTCAAAGAAAAGGATTATAACCGTGAATCATATATTGAATTCATTTTCAATGGCAAACAAAATCGCTGGATTAACAAAAATAATGACTGGATGATTTCTTCTGAAATAATCCCCAAGAATCGTACTAAGGCGGCGCCAGGGCAGCATCCTTCTGGAATAATCCACTTTAATGGAACCTATGAAGGAAGCCTCTTTTATGGCCCACGGTTTAATGATTCAAAAAAAGTCGACTCCTTATTATCAAGCGGCAGCATTCAGGATTATGATATAGTAGACGCTGATTCATTTATTATTGAACACATGGGTAATATCTTGCATAATAAGCCAGGCTATTATACAGACATAAAAAAAGTAAAAAATAGATCTGTCGCAGAAAAATTGCAATTAAAGAATACACCGTATTTTCAGAAAACAGCTTATTCACTAATCAGTCAATACAGAATGAGTTCTGGAGAATGTCTGCTTATATCATTGTTGCATTTTATTTACAATTCAATAGTCAGGAGGTCATTATCGGAAAACGAACCAATTCTGATGCTTATTGATGAAATAGAGCTTGCGCTTCATCCTATCGCAATTACCAATCTATTTATCCTGTTACAGGATTTAGTTGTGGAATATGAAAATTTAACTGTTCTGTTGACATCACATTCTCCTGAGGTAATTAGAAGAATAAATCCGAAAAATATGTATAAATTGGAGCGCGTTAATACACTTGAAAATAGTTTTAATATTGTAAATCCATGTTATCCAAGTTATGCCATACGGGATGTGTATACCAATGACGGTCCTGATTTTTTATTATTGGTTGAAGATGTTCTGGCAAAAATTATTGTAAAAAAGGCTATTGATAAATTGGATCTGGACACCAGCAGATTAATAAGCGTAGTACCTGTTGGCGGGTGGCAGAATGTTTTAAAATTTCAATCGGAACTTCTCACGAACAATATATTAGGAGTTGGTAAGAAAGTATTTAGCATTTTGGATGGTGATGTTAGAGGTATCATAAAAAATGAATATAAATCATTAAAGAAATTATTTCTGCCAATAAATAGTGTTGAGAAATATCTCTTTAATATTTTGATTGCCATGCCTAATTTAACGCTCAAGAAACAAATAAATGATAAATTTTTTCAAGTTCAATCTCTTGAAAGTCTCATTGATGAATACAGGAAAAATGAAGAACAAAACAAGCGCTTGTTACCGGATAAATTCCGGGAAGATAATGATGGAAAGCGACTTTATAATCTTCTTCTTAAAAACATGCAGTCACATCAAATAACAGAAGAATCATTTATAACAGGCTTATACGAAATTATTATAAAACATAGCGATTTCGATGCTTTTTATACTAATTTAAAAAAAGAATTGATGTAAAACCTGAAGTAAAGCTACGGTGCTTCGTCTTCTTTAATAATATAAATGTGGAAAACCCTCTGCCAATGCAGATCGAACAGGAGAAGACAGCGCTGTATGTCAAGGGAATTGAGCAGTTTGGTGTTATCGCCTGAATCGGGCAAGTCGCGCTTCTGATCGTCGTAAAGCACGCCCAGATTCCACCAGTCTTTCCCGAATTCGATGTTCATGCCCGATATAAGGCGCTAAGTAGTGTGCGGAAACCCGCACGATACCAATTCGTGATTATTTACCATGCCTAATTACTCCTTTAGACTGTTCCTTTTATGATAGCGGCAATCAAATCAATTACAGGAACGGATTGCAAATTAATGTCTTTGATTGTTAATTCATCAAATATTTTTATACCATCAAAGAAAGCGTTGTATGTGAATTTATCAGCTTTGGTCATGCCGTTCTTGTCAAGTGAAAAAAATCATCAGAATCATTACACCAGTATTTCCCTACGTTCTTTGCTATTAAACGAAATTGTTCGTGATTATCGGCAGTTTTCGGGTATCCGTATGCATCAAGCAGTACTGTTTCAATGCAACCCTGTGTGTTCGGCGGAACCGCTATGCCATATATAG
>JAITNP010000196.1 GCA_031290455.1 Treponema sp.
ACTTCAGGCATATACACCGATTCAAGTTTTTCACAAGATTTGAATGCACCGTTGGTTATATAGGTTACCTTGGGCATTGATACTGATTTTAGGTCGGTACAGCCCACGAATGCATTGACTTCAATAGTCGTTACCGTATCCGGCAGAATAATGGATACGATTTTTGCCTTATTGGGAGCCGTATCTGGGGTTATATTGGCGAATTTGGTCCCAACGCAGCCTGTCAGATCAAGTTCGACATAACGAAGCAATGCGCCATACAGGGTTTTTAAGGTATATTCCGCACCAGTACTGCTCAAATTAATCCCGTTCACCTTAACCGGATAGGGATTGTCTTCCGTATTTTCTGACAATCCCTCCAGGTATGTTGTGAGGTCTGCAACGTCGTTAAACTCCATAGTGGTGGGACTGTCCGGTGTAGTAGGATTATCCGGTGTTGTGGGGTTATCCGGCGTAGTGGGACTGTCCGGTGTTGTGGGGTTATCCGGCGTAGTGGGACTGTCCGGTGTAGTGGGGTTATCCGGCGTAGTGGGACTGTCCGGTGTAGTGGGGTTATCCGGCGTAGTGGGACTGTCCGGTGTAGTAGGATTATCCGGTGTTGTGGGACTGTCTGGTGTTGCAGGATTATCCGGTGTAGTAGGATTATCCGGCGTAGTAGGACTGTCCGGTGTTGTGGGATTGTCCGGTGTAGTAGGATTATCCGACGTAGTGGGACTGTCCACACTAGGCTTATCTATATCAACCGGATCATTTGGCTGCTGACAACTCGTAAGGGACAGCACTACGGTACCTAAGCATGCGGCATATACATATAGGGCGCATACATAGACGAGACACAAAAGCCTTTTAAGACTTAAGGGGTTAGAGCATACCGGCTTACCGGGATACTGCTTTGGCATAGAAACCTCCTCAGAACCTTTTTAAAACACGAACGTAAAAAAACTTCGTGTTGGGTTCTACGCTAATAAGGCATGGAATGAGAAGATTGCTTTAATTTTGAAGAATCTTTTTTATCTTTTTTAAATAAACTCAGTGTTGAGACAACACTGAGCTATATTGCAATGAAAATCTCTCAGGGAAGCGGCTCGTACAAACGATACTCATCCCAAATCCCTTCACGCTGTTCCCCCCGAATACTCGGAATATCCAGGATGACCTCGGGAAGGATGAAATCTGGATTGTCTATGTTGGGCAATTTGGACCTATTTGCATCGTATAGCCGTCTCCACAGGGTCGGATCGTTGTATACCCAGGGATACCCGGCTATGTTCCAAAGACAATCCCTTACTGCTTCCCAGGTTCTCACCAGATACTGAGCAGGTAATGGGAAAATTTCATGAACCGATGCAAGCGAAGCAAGCACCTTGTTTGCGTTAATAAGCACTGCTGCCCAGTCATTCACAGCAAGTGCGCGTTCCGCCTCATGATACGCATCCTGAGCCTCGGTAAACGCACCGGGGAAGTTGATAGCCGCTGCTACTGAAGCGGCCCAGTCGAGCCGCTCTTTTGCTGCAGTAAGCGCATCTTGTGCTTCTTTTAGTTGAAGTCTCTCAATTTCAGCAACCGCTGCAGCCACTCGTTCTGCTGCGGCTATGGCATCGTTCCAGTTTTTCTGAGCCTGAGCTTCCAGTGCGTCGTTATAGGCTGTTCCTGCCTGGTTATATGCAGTGGGGAACTGGGTATCTGCCCCTATGGAGGCTGCCCAATCGAGCTGTTCCTTTGCTCTGGCAAGTGTGGCCGCCACTTCCTGGGCGAGAAGTCTTTGGGCTTCGGCAATCGCCGCTGCCGCATCTTGTTGTGCTTTGAGACGTTCAATTTCGGCAATCATGACAAGTACCCGACCGGCCGCGGCTATCGCATCGTCCCAGTTTTTCTGAGCCTGAGCTGCTAAGGCTTCATTATAGGCTGCTCCGGCTTTGTTATACGCATCGGGGAACAGGGTATCCATTCTGATAGAGCGTGCCCCATCAAGGCGCTCCTTCGCCGCAGCAATCGCGTTAGCCGCCTCCTGTGCTTTAAGGGCTTCAATTTCAGCGACCGCCGCAAGTACTGTACCGGCAGCGCTCATCGCATTATCCCAGGTTTTTGCCCCCTGAGCCTTCACCGCGGCATTATACGCTGAATCGGCCCGGTTATAGGGATCAGAGAACTGTGTTTTAGCTCCGATACCAGTGGCCCAATCAAGCCGCTCTTTTGCTGCAGCAATCGCGGCAGCCACTTCCTGCGCTCTCAGTCTTTCGGCTGCTGCTGCTGCCGCCGCTACAGCCGCATCTTGTTGTGCTTTGAGGTTTTCAATTTCGGCAATCATGACAACCACCCGACTGGCCGCAGCTATTGCATCGTCCCAGTTTTTCTGAGCCTGAGCTGCCACAGCTTCATTATAGGCTGCTTCAGCTTTGTTATACGCATCGGGGAACAGGGTATCTACTCCAATAGAGCGTGCCCCATCAAGGCGTTCTTTTGCCGCGGCAATCGCGTTAGCCGCTTCCTGTGCTTTAAGGGCTTCAATTTCAGCGACCGCCGCAAGTACTGTACCGGCAGCGCTCATCGCATTATCCCAGGTTTTTGCCCCCTGAGCCTTCACCGCGGTATTATACGCTGAATCGGCCCGGTTATAGGGATCGGGGAACTGTGTTTTAGCCCCGATACCAGTAGCCCAATCAAGCCGCTCTTTTGCCGCGGCAATTGCGGCAGCCACTTCCTGCACTCTCAGTCTTTCCGCTTCAGCGGCTGCCGCCGCCGCAACGTCTTGTTGTGCTTTGAGGTTTTCAATTTCAGCAATCATGACCAGCACCCGACTAGCCGCGGCTATTGCATCGTCCCAATTTTTCTGAGCCTGAGCTGTGAGCGCTTCATTATAGGCTGCTCCAGCTTTGTTATACGCATCGGGGAACAGGGTATCCGCTCCGATAGCCCGTGCCCTGTCAAGGCGCTCCTTTGCCGCAGTAATCGCGCCGGTTGCTTCTTTTGCTTTAAGGGCCTCAATTTCCGCTACTGCTGCTATTGTTTTATTGGAGGCGGTAATCACCTCATCTGGTTTCTTTGCGTTCTGAGCCTTCACCGCGTCATTATACGAAGAAACGGCCCGGTTATAGGGATTCGGGAACTGGGTTTTAGCCCCGATAGTAGTAGCCCAGTCAAGCCGCTCCTTTGCCGTCGCCAGTGTGTCATTCGCCGCTTTTGTTGCAAGGGCCTCAATTTCCGCCACTGCCGCTATTGTTTTATTGGCGGCGGTAATCACCTCACCTGGTTTCTGTGCGTTCTGAGCCTTCACCGCGTCATTATACGAAGAATCGGCCCGGTTATAAGGATTCGGGAACTGGGTTTTAGCCCCGATAGTAGTAGCCCAGTCAAGCCGCTCCTTTGCCGTCGCCAGTGTGTCATTCGCCGCTTTTGTTGCAAGGGCCTCAATTTCTGCCACTGCTGCTATTGTTTTATTGGCGGCGCCAATCGCGTCATCCCAGTTCTTTGCGGTTCTTGCTTTTACCGCGTCATTATAGGAGGAATTAGCCTGGTTATAAGGAGCGGAGAACTGGGTTTTTGCTCCGATAGAGCCTGCCCAGTCGAGGCGCTCCTTTGCCGCAGCAAGCGCATCACCTGCTTCTTTTGTTTTAAGGGCCTCAATTTCCGCCACCGCCGCGAGTACCGTACCTGCAGCAGTAATCACGTCATCCGTTTTCTTTGCGTTCTGAGCCTTTACCGCATCAGTATACGCTGAATCGGCCCGGTTATAGGGATTCGGGAACTGAGTTTTAGCTTCGATAGCAGTAGCCCAGTCAAGCCGCTCTTTTGCCGCCGCAAGTGCATCAGCCGCTGCTTTTGTTTTAAGGGCCTCAATTTCCGCCACTGCTGCTATTGTTTTATTGGCAGCAGTAATCACGTCATCCGTTTTTTTTACGTTCTGAGCCTTCACCGCATCATTATAGGAAGAATCGGCCCGGTTATAGGGATCCGGGAACTGGGTTTTAGCCCCAATCGAGGTTGCCCAATCAAGCCGCTCCTTTGCCGTAGCGAGTGTGTCAGTTGCCGCTTTTGCTGCAAGGGCCTCAATTTCCGCCACTGCTGCTATTGTTTTATTGGCGGCGCCAATCGTGTCATCCCAGTTCTTTGCGGTTCTTGCTTTTACCGCATCATTATAGGAGGAATTAGCCTGATTATAAGGAGTGGGGAACTGAGTTTTAGCCCCGATATCAGTGGCCCAATCAAGGCGCTCCTTTGCTGCTGCAAGTATATCACTTGCTTCTTTTGTTTTAACCGCCTCAATTTCAGCCACCGCCGCGAGTGCTTTGTTGGCAGCACTAATCGCATCGGTCCACTTCTTTGCGGTTCTCGCTTTCACCGCGTCATTGTAGGCAGCAGTAGCCTGATTATACGGGGTCGGGAAATTGGCCTTTGCCCCTATGGAAGTCGCCCAGTCAATCCGTTCCTTTGCGGCAGCCACCGCATCATTGGCTTCTTTAGCTTGAAGGGTTTCAATTTCCGCTACTGCGGCAAGTACCTTGTTAGCCCCATCAAGGGCGTTATTCCAGTTTCCTGCGGTCTGCGCCTTTACCGCATCGTTATACGCTGAATTGGCCCGGTTATAAGGGGTGGGAAATTGGGCTTTCGCCCCTATGGAAGTCGCCCAGTCAATCCGTTCCTTTGCCCCGGCAATAGCGTCATTGGTTTCCCGCATTTTAAGCTGCTGTGCCACATAGTCATCCGACATCATGGCGTATTTAAGCGCTTCGGCAGCATAGGCTGCCGCGGCATCGTAATCTCCATAATCAAAACACTCCCGGGCTAAACCCAGAAGCCGGACACTTTCCAGATAATATTGGTTGTTTTGAACATTCGAATCCACCGGAGCGGCTCCGGCGAAAGATACCCTCGCCATCCCGAATAACAAGGTGAGAAGGAATAAGCAGATGACGCGGATCATCACCTTGTGATGTATTCCTCTTCGATTCACCGCTTACCTCCTGCCAGTTTCGTCTGGGCATTCTTCGCCCGCTCACGGGTATCGGTAATCTTCTTGTCCGCTACCTGTATCGCACTGTCCGCTATTTGGCGTTTTTCCGCCGTTGTTTTATAAACCGCTGTAAACATCGTTTCCGCCGGAGTAAAACGTTCAATCGCCTGTTTAAAATCTTTCATAGTAAAAGCCTCTTCTCCCTGGGAATAGACCGCATCAGCGGCGCCATAGTCATCTTTCATGGCAATATGCGCTTTAATATTCAATGCTTTGGTCCGTTCAGCATTCGCACGCCGCCTTCGTTCTGCGGCAAGGGCTTCCCAGCCGGTAGCTGCCACGGTTTGGTATTGGGGAAGGGCTTCTGCTGCGGCATGTTGAGCGGCGGGAATATCCTCCTCATTATAGGCTGCTAAGGCTGTCCGCATAGCTTGTTCTGCAGCAGCAAAGGTATCAGGATCATAGGTATTGAGCTTATAGGTTTCAATTTCCGAGCGAATACCCTGGCAGGCGGCTTCAGTTTCAATGAACCCATAGCGATTTTGAGCGTCATCAAACGCATCCGCTGCCCCGTAATAATCCTGAGCTTCAACTAACTTCAGGCCCTCATTGACCGTTTCATCAGCCTGAGCCACCTGTTTAGCCAGGGCATCCCCGGCGCTTGCTGCGGCCTTGTCCCGTGCGCTTTGAAGCGCCTCTTTCCGGGCCTCCACATAGCGGGGAAGCACCTTTTCGCTGAGAGTGGTATATTCATTGGCAAGGGCGGTGTATTGTTCCACTGCCTTTTTATAATCTGCCGCACTGGCAGGATTCAAGGCTTGCGCCTGATTATAATGAGACTCTGCGGTCTCACATTCACCGGGATAATAGGCAGGCCCCCCAAAATCAAGGATCAAGGTACGCAGCTTGTCCGCCTTTTCTTTTGCCGCCGCCAGTGCCTGCCGAGTGGCGTCATCTACCGGTTGAGGGGCTGCATTGGCCGGAGTGGTACTCGTCTGCTCTGCCGGAGGAGACTCTGTAATTGGAGGAGGCGCAGTTTTGCAGGATATCGTATACAGAATCATACAAATTCCGAAGATTATGCTTCGTATAGAGCTATTTTTCATTTCATCCTCTCTAGTATTTAGTATCTATTATCTATATTATTGATTATTGGTAGATTGGGGAATAGAATTATCCTTAATTTATCAACTATTTTTTATTTTTTATTTTTTTTATACATTATATATCGCTATATCAGCTCTCTGGCCGCTGCATTGACATATTCAAAGCAAGGTAATAAACTAAATTACTGTGGAAACTAAGAGGAATGTGCTTATTGTTACGGACGGCGCCGAATCGACCCGGAACATGGCGGAGCAGATTGCCGCGGCAGCAGGGGATCATCAGGTCGTCTCCTTAAGCGCCGCCGACCTGACCGGTACCGAGCTGCTTCCGGCGGAAGTCTATTTTTTTGGCTGTGCGGAACCCCATCCCGTTTCATTTGCCTATCTTGCCGAAGTTTTGCGGCATATCAACCTCGTGGGACGGGCCTGCGGCCTGTTTGCTCCCCAGTCCCAAGGGGCGCTTCATTATTTGTCCGATATGGTTCACGACTCGGAAATAACCCTTAATCTAAGCCCCCTGACTGCCGATACGCCGGAGCCGCGCCAGTGGGTACAGGACGTAATCAGCCTATTACGTCATAACGGAGGTGATACAATGGAACAAGATTTTAACCTCGATGCCTGTATCAGGAAGGTTCCTGATTTCCCCAAAAAGGGAATACTTTTTTACGATATTACCGGTATCTTGACAAAACCGCAGGCCTTCGCGTATTGCATTGAGCGGATGGTCGAGTTGTACCAGGATAAACAGATCGATGCGGTGGCGGCCATAGAAGCCCGGGGCTTTGTTTTTGCCGCCCCCTTTGCGCTCCGCCTGGGGATACCCCTCATTTTGATCCGTAAAAAGGGTAAACTTCCTGGGAAGACCTTTTCCAGAACCTACCAGCTTGAATATGCCGACGCAACAATCGAAATACACACTGAGGATGTTCCCGCGGGCAAACGGGTACTCCTCCTGGACGATCTCATCGCCACCGGAGGGACCCTCAAGGCCGCGTGGGAGCTTATCACCGCCTGCGGCGGGGTGGTGCCTGAGATATTCGGCGTTATAGGACTGCCGTTCCTGGATTATGAAAAGGTCCTGGGGGATATTCCGGTCCAGACCCTGATAAGCTATCATGCCGAATAGCCTGAGCTGGGTGCCGGATGATCTTGATTTCGCGGTTATCGACAGCCGCCGGAGCGAACGTACCGGTTATCCAGAGGTGGTGTACTGTGCAGGGAAAACCATTGATCAGTCTGAGGCCATCATCCTCCGTATGCGGGAGCAGGGAATCCCGGTACTGGCCACCAAGGCGGACCTGATTTTGGCGGATCGCATCCGTGCCGCGTTTCCGGAGGCGGAATACGATGAGCTTGCCCGGACCTTAACAGTGGGCCGTTGCGGTACAGGTCAGGGACTGGTCGCGGTGGTGGCCGCCGGTACATCGGACCTGCAGGTGGCCAGAGAAGCGGTCCGGTCTGCGGAATTTTTCGGCAGTACCGTCCAGTTGATTACCGATGTGGGCGTTGCGGGTATACACCGGCTGTTTGCCCGGCTGGAAGATATCCGCAAGGCGAAGGTCATCATCGCGGTAGCAGGTATGGAAGGGGCCTTGGCCGGGGTGATTGCGGGCCTCGTTTCCGTGCCGGTCATCGCCCTTCCCACCAGCGTGGGATACGGCGCCTCCTTTGGGGGCCTTTCTGCTCTCCTGGGGATGCTCACATCCTGCGCACCGGGCATTTCCGTGGTGAATATCGACAACGGCTTTGGGGCCGGGTATCAGGCGAACCTGATAAACCGGCTTTGCAGCGCTTGAGGGAAAAGGGGGATTGGTTGTTTTTTACTATTAAAGAAGTATCGGAAAAAACCGCGTTGGCGCCCCATGTCCTGCGTTACTATGAAAACGAGGGGCTGTTACCCAGCATAGTCCGAAGCCGGAACAGGATACGCCAGTATTCAGAAGACGATTTGGAATGGCTCGGGCTTATCTGCTGCCTCAAGAACACCGGCATGTCCATCAAACAGATCAGGAATTTTGTTAAACTGAGCCTGGGTGGGGATAGTACCTTGAAACAGCGCTGTGAGCTGCTACGGAACCATAAAACGAACGTTGAAAATCAAATAGCAGAGATGCACAAACATCTCCAAAAAGTCACCTGCAAAATCGAACATTTTACCAGCCGGTATGAACAGTTTGCCCTCACCCAAGGCTCAGAGCATCCGCCTGAAGGTGAGGGACTTGTATAGCCGGTCCATCGGTTACGGACCGGATACCCCTACTTCTTCAGGTTGTAGAAGGCATGCTTTCCCGCATACACCGCAATCCCTTCAAGCTGATCCTCGATGCGCATAAGCTGATTGTACTTACAGATCCGGTCGGTACGGCTCATGGAACCGGTCTTGATCTGTCCCGTTTCCAGGGCCACCACCAGGTCGGCGATGAAGCTGTCCTCGGTTTCACCGGAACGGTGGGAGATAACCGCGGTATACCCCGCCCGCTTGGCCATTTCCACCGCCTCATAGGTCTCGGTTACCGTGCCAATCTGGTTCACCTTGATGAGGATGGAGTTACAGGACCCTTCCCTGATGCCCCGTTCCAGCCGCTTGGTGTTGGTAACAAAGAAGTCGTCTCCGACGATCTGAATCTTGGAGCCAAGGGCCTTGGTCATCTTCACATACCCCTCCCAGTCGTTCTGATCCAGGGGGTCCTCAATGGAGATGATGGGGTACTTGTTGATCCACTTGGTGTAGAGAGCTATCATGTCATCGGCGCTCAACAGCTCACCAGGGTTGGATTTCCAGAACTTGTACCCCTGCTTGCCGCCTTCGTCAAAGAGTTCCGAGCTGGCGCAGTCCAGGGCAATACCGATCTGGTCACCAGGCTTGTACCCGGCCTTTTCGATGGCCTTCACGATATATTCCAGGGCTTCCTCATTGCCGATATCCGGAGCAAACCCGCCTTCATCACCGACAGCGGTATTCTTGCCCGCGTCTTTGAGGAGCTTTTTCAGGGTGTGGAAGATCTCCGCAGTCCACCGGACCGCTTCCCGGATGGACTCGGCGCCGATAGGCATGACCATGAACTCCTGGAAGTCGATCTTGTTATCCGCGTGCTTACCCCCGTTCACGATATTGGCCATAGGCACTGGCAGCACATTCGCGTGGAAGGTCCCCAGGTATTTGTAGAGGGGCACCTCCAGGAACGCCGCTGCCGCACGGGCCGTGGCCATGGAAACCCCCAGGATGGCATTAGCACCGAGCTTACCCTTGTTTTCGGTCCCGTCAAGCTCGATCATGGTGCGATCCACATCAACCTGATCCTGGGCACTCAGTCCCTGAATTTCAGGAGCGATAATATTATTCACATTATCCACCGCCTTGAGGACACCCTTACCCAGGTACCGGCTCTTATCGCCATCCCTCAGTTCTACCGCCTCATGCTCACCAGTGGAAGCGCCCGAAGGAACCGCAGCCCGTCCCAGGGTACCATCCTCCAAAACCACATCCACCTCAATCGTAGGATTGCCCCGAGAATCCAGAATCTCACGAGCTTCTACATATTCAATAATGCTCATATTATTCCTCCAAAAAGGAAAATACTATTGTTTAGAACATTTGTCAATATGAGAGTGATGGTCTTTGTGACCAGTTCATTTTTGCGGATAAAGGGATTTTACGGTTTCAACATCCAGTTCTGTGGTTTCCGCCACTTCTTCAGGGAGCCAACTCTTGTTAATGAGTTTTATGGCTACTTCAAGGGCATTCTTTTTTTTTCCGCGGGCCTCCCATTTGGCAATCAAGCCAGCTTCTTCAAACACCTTCTCAAGGGTTAATGCAGTATTACTCATTTTTAATGCCTCCTGTAATATCCCGGAGTTAGCCCGGGCTATGGCGTCCAGATACACCCGTATCTGCGCCGCTTTTCCCAGCCGGTCAATCTCCTTCCCGGGGATACCGGCTTTCTACGAAGGTAAGGGTCAGATCGGTTATCGCCACTTTGTTCAGGGATGTGTACAGACAACCGTATACTTTGTAGAAATCATCCACCGATATCCTTTGAAGGCGACAGCGTAAGCGCAATAAGTCCGGTTGGGTGTAACCTTCCAGCTGTTGTGTAAGCTCCTTAAATAAAATACATATAGGATTCGTCGGGATCGATGGTGCCCACTACTGAGGCGAGGGTCTTCCGGTCAATGACCCCGGCTATGCGTTCATTAAGCCGGTCAAAAACAGTAAGCCTGATGCAGCGTTGCAGCTTTGTTTCAGTGGTGTGGGGAAGGGGAGGGTCAATGATCAGCATATCCCCTTCCAGCTCCCGCAGCGCATCCCCAATGATGATGTCCTGGGGAAGCTGCGCCAAGGTGTATCCGCCGGAGGCTCCCTTGACCGAGCGGATAAACCCTGCACGGCGTAGTATCACCGCGACCTGCTCAAGGTAGCGGATGGAAATTGCCTGCCGTTCCGCTACACTCGCCAGGGACACATGGGATTCATTGATATGTTCGGCGAGATCGATGAGGAGTCGTATGCCGTAGCGCCCCCGGGTAGAAATTTTCATATCGCATACTCCATCTTATCCATGGCGTAATAGGCTTCGATAAGATCATTGAGGGTGATGGAATCAACACAATCGGTTATTTCCTGGTAGAGTTCGCTCCAGGTATGCCGTGAGATGCAGTTATCCTGGGCGGGACAGTACTTGGAACTGACACAATCCACCAGTTCCAGGGAACCTTCCACCGCTCGCAGGATATCCCCCACGGTTATCCTGTCCGCGGATCTGCCGAGGAGGTATCCTCCCTGGGGTCCCCGGATACCCTGGACAATGCCGGCTTTCCGTAAGGGGATGAATAACTGTTCCAGGTATCCGTCGGATATGTCGGTATTTTCAGCAATAGTCCTGGTGCTTGCATAGTCACCATCGGTGAGCAGGGCCATATACAGCAACGCCCCCAGGGAATAGCGACCCTTGGTTGAAATTCTCATACAGTTCCTTCCTTTCTATATTATAATACTATCCACAGTGCCGGAATGCGGCCGCAAGATCGGCGATAAGATCCTCCGGGTTTTCAATACCCACCGAAAGCCGTAGGAGCCGATTGTTCACCCCGGCGGACAGGCGCATCGCCTCAGGGATGGCGCTGTGGGTCTGTACCAGGGGATAGGTGATGAGGGATTCAACCCCCCCAAGACTTTCCGCAAAGAGGATGAGGGAAACGCTTTTCAGCAGCACCGGAACATCGGCGGCGTCCCGCACATAAAAGGAAATCATACCCCCAAAACCCCTCGCTTGGGATTGTGATAGCTGGTACTGAGGATGGTCCTCAAAGCCGGTATAAAAGACCTTTTCCACCCGCGCATGCCCCCGCAGCCAGTGGGCAATACGGAAGGCGTTTTTTTCATGCCGTTCCATCCTGAGCGCAAGGGTCTTGATACCCCGGAGAGTGAGCCATGCGTCAAAAGGCGCGAGAGTGGCCCCTTCACTCCGCTGGACATTCCGCAGACGGTCTTCAAGCTCGTCCCTGGCGTGGACCATGAAGCCTGAAAGGGTATCGTTGTGGCCTCCCAGGTATTTAGTGCCGCTATGGGTAACGATGTCCGCCCCCAGGTCCAGGGGGTTCTGAAAATAGGGGGAGAGAAAGGTATTGTCCACGATCAGATGTCCCCCGTGCCGGTGGATGAGTTCCCCGCAGCGTTGTATATCGGTAACCTTCATCATGGGATTTGAAGGGGTCTCGATGAAGACCGCCTTGGTTTCCGGCCGGATGGCAGCTTCCACCTGGGTGATATCGCTGGTATCCACCCAGGAAAAGGAAAAGCCGTATCCTGCATAATACTCACTAAAGAGGCGGTAGGTACCGCCGTAGAGATCCTCCGAAACGATGAGATGATCCCCGGGCTTGTAGAGCTTTATGATAGCAGAAATCGCTCCCATGCCGCAGGCAAAGGCGAGACCGTATTTTCCGTGTTCAAGCATGGCAATGGTACACTCAAGCTCGCTCCGTGTGGGGTTGACGACCCGGGAATAATCAAACCCCGTTGATTCAAAGAGTCCCGGATGCCTGAAGGTGGAACTTTGGTAAATGGGGGTACTGATGGCTCCGGTAACCGGTTCAAAGTAGGTGGCTCCCCGGGCCACCAGGGTATCTAACGAAAGAGTTCCGGAACAGTGGGGTTCTTCGGCCCTACTACCGGTGGGTTTTTCAATCATAACAGCTTCTCCACTAGGTTAATGCCTGATCAAAATCGGCGATGAGGTCCTCCACATCTTCCAGTCCTACGGAAATCCGTATAAGGGTGTCGGTGATGCCAAGCCGCGCTCGTTCCGTGGCGGGCATTGCGGCGTGGCTCATCTTCACAGGGTACGAGGCGATGGTCTCCACACCCCCTAGGCTCACCGCCGCGGCGGCGAGTTCTACCCTTCCTAGGAAGCGAAGGGCTTGTTCCGTGGTCTTGGTTTTGAAAGAGAGAACCGCCCCGGCCCCGGATGCCTGGGCCTGGTTGATCTGGTTCCCCGGATGCCCTTCGAGTCCGGGATAAAAGACCTCGGTAACATTTTTATGGGTCAATAGCCATACCGCTAATCTTTGCGCCGAAGCTTGCTGGGTTTCCAGCCGAACCTTAAGGGTCTTGATCCCCCGGATCACAAGCCACACGTCCCAAGGACCTGGCACGGCGCCAAAACCGTTCTGAACCGCGTATACCCGCTGGCCAAGCGCTTCCGTGCGGGTAACCACCAGCCCTGAAATCACATCACTGTGTCCCCCGATGAATTTCGTGGCCGAATGAACCACGATGTCCGCCCCCAATGCAAGGGGCCGCTGGAGATAGGGAGTCATGAAGGTATTATCCACAATGGACAGGATCCCCGCTTCCCGGGCAATGCCAAGGCATGCCGCCAGATCGATAATCTTAAGGAGAGGATTGGACGGGGTTTCCAGAAATACCGCCTTGGTATTAGGCTTCAACGCCTTCCTGATGGTATCCGGGTCGGTGGCGTCAATGGGAGTTACCTCAAGGCCCCAGCGTTTATAGAAGGTGTTGAGGATCCGCCAGCTTCCCCCGTAGATATCCTCTGCGGCGATTACATGGTCCCCTGAGGAAAAGATCCCCAGTACCGATGAAACTGCGGCTATCCCGCTTCCAAAAGCATACCCCTTTGCCCCCTGTTCCAGAACCGCAATCATTTCTTCCAGAGCTTTCCGGGTAGGGTTTCCCGACCGGGCATAATCAAATTCTTGAGGGTGCGACAGATCCCCCTGATCGAAGGTGGAGGTCTGTATGATGGGTACCCCCAAGGCTCCGGTGGCGGGATCCGTTTCGTGGCCGTTGTGTATAAGGAGGGTTCCTCGGTTCATGGGCTATCCTTTACTGGTTCCATAGTGTAAAGATGAAACATCTCTTAAATCCTATCTAAGTTGTAGGAGATAGAAAAGGTAAAATCAAGGGGGTAAAATGAGAAATTATCAGAGTGAACTCAGAAAAATTCTGGTATGTTGTCAAAACGGTATCCACACAATGCTTAATTCAAATTACCGGAAACGGCTCATTTTTTCCAACATTTCGGGATCATCAATATCGAGCAAGGGCATGGGGCTTGCAAGGTCCACTGTAATGACTGCGGTTTGGTGACGGCCCTTGATATCCCGGGGATGCTCTCCCGGGGCAAGGGAAAGCAGTTCCTCTCGAAACGTATTGGAGAAAATGGCGGGAGTACCAGGGGCGCCCTTAAAGGCAGGCTGGACGATGCGTCCTGTGCCCCGGACATTCAGCAGACTGAATATCGTATCCGCGTCGAGCAGCGGCTGATCGCAGGGGAAAAACATATAGTAGGCTGCGCCGGAAGCAGCCACTCCCCGGCGTATGCTTTCACCTTGTCCCTGTTCCGCCCTATCATTGCGGATAACCGTAACCGGAAGCCCCTGGGCAAGGCTGATCACCCCCTCTTCCGCAGCAACAAAAAAAATACGATCAAAGCAATTGAGACTGCTTACCAACTCAAGGATATGCCGGGCAAGCGGTTTCCCCCGAAAGGGAACCAGCAGTTTGTTTCCACTGCCAAAACGCCGCGAAAAACCTGAAGCCAAGAGAAGAGCGTCTACGCTATCCTTATATCCATGCATGATTCAAACTTCTTTTAAGAGTTCCCGGGGCTTGGAACCTTGGGCAGGGCCGACAATCCCACGGTATTCCATTTCTTCCACGAGCCGGGCCGCCCGGTTATACCCTATTTTGAGACGCCGCTGAATATAACTGGCGCTGGCCTTGCCCTGCTGCATGACAATTTCCAGGGCCTTGTCATAGAGCAGGTCCTCCTCTGCGGAAAAAGAGGATGAACCGCCATCTTCATCCTCATCATAGAAAATTGACTCGTCAATATAGTCCGGGTCTCCCAGGGTTTTGATGTATTCCACCAGCCGTTCAGCCTCTTCTTCGGAAACAAAGGCGCCCTGGATACGGGTGGGAAAGGGGTCCACCACCCCGGCATAGAGCATGTCCCCCTTGCCCAGGAGTTTCTCCGCGCCCACCATATCAATGATGATACGGCTATCTATCTTGCTGGCCACCATGAAGGCGATGCGGCTGGGGATGTTGGCCTTGATAATCCCGGTGATGACATCAATGGAAGGCCGCTGGGTTGCCAGCACCAGGTGAATGCCCACGGCCCGGCTCATGGCAGCCAGGCGGGCCAGGGTGGATTCCAATTCCTTCCCGGCAGTGGCCATGAGGTCCGCGAATTCATCGATCACCACCACAATGTAGGGCATGGGTTCAGTGGCCATGTCCCGTTCTTTGATTCGCTTGTTATAGCTCCGCAGATCCCGGACCCCCAGAGTATCCAGGCACGCGTACCGGCGTTCCATCTCATAAAGACAGTACTGGAGGATCTGGAAGGCCCGCTTGGGATCGGTGATCACCGGGGTCAACAAGTGGGGAATATCGTTGTAGAGCTTCAATTCCACGATCTTGGGATCGATCAAGATAAGCCGGCATTGGTCGGGGCTACGCTGATACAGGATGGAGAGGATCATGGCATTAACGCAGACCGATTTCCCCGAACCGGTGGCGCCGGCAATGAGCAGGTGGGGCATCTGTACCAGGTCCAGGGTCTGGGCTTCACCGGTAATATCCTTCCCGATAATTACCGGGATTTCCAGGGGTTTGCCCTCCCGGTGGAGTTCCCCTTCGATGAGTTCCCGGAAGGACACGATGTTCCGCTTGGCATTGGGAACCTCGATCCCCACGGCGTGTTTGCCCGGAATGGGGGCCACGATCCGCACCGATGCGGCGGCGAGACGGAGGGCAATATTGTCCTGCAGGTTGACGATTCTGGAAAGTTTAACCCCCGGCGCCGGGAGGATTTCAAACATGGTGATGACCGGCCCCTTCTTGATGCCCGTAACCTCAGCCTGGATATTAAATTCCCGGAGGGTTTCTTCCAGAACCAGGGCCGCGTCCTTGGTCGTTTGATCGATGATCCAGTATTCACCATCGGGGTACTGGTTGAGGATCCCCTCCACCGGTAACTCGTAGGGTACGGGGAAGGACCTGGCAGGAACGTCCCGGGAGGTGGTCATGAGTCCTATCCCTGGATCACTGGTTTCCACCGGTGTATCGGAGACATCCACATCCACGACTTCACCGGTGTATTCCTCAATAATAATGTCCTCAATGATTTCATCGTAATCCTCTCCCTGGCACACCGATTCAAGCCGGCTAAAAGCTGCCGCGCTGGCTAAGGGTTTTGGTTCCGGGAGCTGGATGTCTTTCACATTAAGGGTACTGGTGGGAGCGGCTTCGTGTTTTTCACTTTCTTCTGTCTCGGTAACCGCTTTGGCGTAGGACATCAGCCGCGGGCCTGGCAAGAGGATGACCGAGGCCTTCCGGGGACGCTGCTGCCGGGAAGCGGCGGGATCCTGCTTTCGCCCTTGGTACTGAGGCTGTCCAGGAGGATCCATGACCGTGGACACCAGTTCCTCGTCCCCGTACTTGTGTTGCTGGGCAAACAACAGGGCAGAAAAAGCCATGATAATCAGTACTTCAAGCAGGGTTAAGAGGATGACAATAAAACTCAGCCCCCCCTTGCCTGCCATATCAAAGAGGACAAATTGATCCGCCCAGGAATCAAATTCCCGGATAAAGGCAAAACCAATGGCCAGGGTAAAAAAGGGAACCGCGGCGCAACTGAGAATAAAAATACGGTTTGGCCGGTATACAGGATCCGCCAATAAAAAAGCAGCGTATAAGAGATAGATCGGAACAATAAAGGAAAGAAGCCCATAGGAATCCACAAAAAAACCCCCCAACCGGGGAAAAATGCCTGCGGTCGTAAAAAGGGCCCCTCCTATGGAAATTCCCAGTATAATAGAAAACCCTCCCAATATCAAGGCTCCCGCGATTGCAACAATACGGAATTTGGATATTGGCCAAGGTAAAAATGATTGCAAAAACACGGGTGGTAAATCCTCCACATGAACCTAAAACTGCTCTATAAAAAAGCTACTCTTTAAATATATCGGCAACAACCCGTTCCATACCCAAATCATAATACAGAAATCCATAGGCCGCCGCCGCTGCCAGGACCCGTTTCCCGTATTCACGGGTTTCGGCGTATTCAACGGTTTCCAGGAACAAATCCTCGGGGAACTTCGGTTCTACAGCACGCCAGCGCCGGATCCGGGTCATGCCGCCGTTATAGGAAAGTAAGGCCAGCATGGGGCTGTCCAAGCGTCCAATGAGGTAACTGAGGTAGGAGGCGCCGATAGGCACATTGATCTCTGGATTACGAAGCTCAAGAGGCCCCGCAGCACGATAGTTCGGTCCCCCCTGCCGGAGGATACGGTCCGCTTCTTCCTGTGCGGTTTTGGGCATGAGCTGGGTAAGCCCCACCGCTCCGGCGTGGGAGACAATATCCGCCATGAAGGCGCTTTCGGTACGGATAAGGCCGTAGAGGATTTCCACCGGTATCCCTGCATCCCGGGCCTTCTCCTCAATTAAGTCCTGAAAGGGGCGCGGGTAATAGCGTTCCATATCGGAACGGGTTAATACATACTCTTGCCGCCCCATAGCGTAGGTAAGCACCCTGATGGATTCTATCCATTGCCCGGCGGCGGCAAAAGCCTCTGACATGGTCCTCAGTTCCGGGATGGAAAGGGCATCCCGCAGGTTGGCAAGGTAGGGAGCGATATGGGAGACCGCGCCGAATTCAAAGAAGCCAAGGAGCAATGCCATTGCATCACTCCCCTTTTCGGCCTCCCCGGATTTCGTTGATACGAGCAGGATTGTTTCTCCTAAATAAGCGGCGCTCAGGCCACGGTAGTACAAGGATGCCTGCTTTTCTTCAAAGGCAATCCTGAAAAAAGTCCGGGCCACAAGGGTTTTCAGGGCTTTGGGGGTATCAATACCGGCCATGCCGGTACTCTTCAAATAAACAGCCGCCTCCCGTGCGGGGATATAGTCTTCAGACACCGCCCTGCCCAGGATATAGGCATATTTTGCGATAGTTAGCCCGTCGGATCGGGATTTAATCAAGGCAAATATGGTAAGCATGGCCCCCCATTGCCGCTTTGCCGTGAGATACCGGCATAGCCCATCGAGAATATCACTAAAATACGCATCCTGATTCCAGCGGGGGAGGTAGGTATGCACCAGGGCCGGGACCTGTTCCGGCTTATCCGCCAGAGTCATACTTAAAATATACCAGATACAACTGTCTTCTTGCAGAGCATCCGGGGCAAAAGCGAGGGCCTGGGCAAAGTATTCCGCCGCTTGGGTATGATGCTGCCCCTGCCGCTCCATTCTTGCCGCAGCATACAAGAGCCTGAACCGGATATTCCGAACCTCGATAGGGGGAATTTCGGTCCCGGCCTGTACCGCCTGGTCCCATTCAAGAAACAGTTTAATCCCCTCCCCCAGGGAACCGGTAAACAGAAAACAGCGGCCCAACTCGGTCAGTAATACAGGGTATTGAAAAAAGATGGACCGGTTTTGGTTCAACACCAGGCGGAACTGTTTCATGGCTTCCCCCAGGGCAGCACGGGATACCGCGAGACGTCCGGCAATGGCGGCATATTCAGCATCGGTAAAAAAATCAGAAGCCCCCGAGTTCCGCATTTCCGTGAAAGCCCAGCCGTATGCCTCGTCAGGAACCCCGAGGAGAAAAAAATCATGCAAATTCCTGAAGAGGTTTTCAGGGGTAGCTTTCCCCGTGGCTTTGTTCCGGGATCGCAGCCCCGCCAGCAATGAGATGGCCCGGTCCCAAGAAGACCGAACCCCATAGCGCTCGAAGAATTCCCTGGTCTCATTAAAACCGCCCAGCCGATATAAGGCCGCCCCCCGGAGGGTTACCAATGCAAACATCCCGGTATTAATGAAGGCAGTATCAGCCATATTGATCTCAGTCAGGGCCAATACCCGGACAGCTGTATCCTCCTCTGTCAAGACGGGGATTATCAGTTTTTTTGCCGCCTCCTCCCGCACCCGGGCCGAGGGGCTTTCCAAAGCAACTGCAAACAATGCCACCGCCAAGTCTTCTGCATGCCTAATCTCCGCATCTTCCAGGGATTTCCCGCGAACCGCCCCTTGTACATTCAGACCCACGTAGAAAGGCGCCGAGGGGTGCATCTTGGTTATCTGCCCTATTTCTGAAGGGTCCATGTTCAGGATAAAAGTCATATCACCGGCTTTGATCCTACCGGCAACTTCATGGTTTATGGTTACTGCCGAATCAGCCCCACACCCCCCGATGGTACAGAGCAGCAGGAAAAAGAACGGAAACAGTACCTGTGCAAGGCGGGATCCCCTAGTTCCGGGGTGGAATACGAATGGTGGTTCCTGAAATAATATGGTCCGGGTTGCGGATCTTATTAAACCGGGCAATGCGCGGATAAAGCCATGGATTACGATAAAAAGCCTCTGATACATCCCAAAGAGTGTCTCCCCAGCGTATTTTATACGGAACCCCACTCCGAGGAATAGTAGCCGGTACCTTGTATCCGGCCACCGGGGCCGGGGACCGCTGCCTTGTTATGACCTTTTGGGGTGGCGGCGGCGGTTTCGCAGGGGCCTGGATAACCTGCGCCACCACTGCTGGGACCCCGGGGGTGGAGACTTCTGGGACGACCGTGAGCACCGGTTCCGGCAGCAGAAACTCCTGGGGGATATGCTGAACCGGTGGAACGATGGGGATTACTTCAGGGACCGCCGGTTCCGATGCATTGAGAGGCGGAGCTTCTTGAGGGGGTGTAGCAGCGGCCGCAGCCGATTGGGGCGCCATGGGATCCAAAGCGCCCCTTCGGGGAAACAGAAAAGGGAAAAAGACTAAAATCCCCACCGCCGCAATAACAAGAAGGATAAGCACAATGACCAAGGGGAACTTTTTCGAGGATTTTTCATAGTCATCATATAACCCCATCGGGGGGGACATCTGCTGTTCCAATTCAAAGTCGGGAATTCCATGGTCCTGGTTATCGGTATTCAGGGACTTAAGAGATATCTTCAAAGAATGGCGCTCACCACCGGGGAGGGCCTCTAAATCCATTGCATCCGCCCGCAGGTCCCCATTTTCATGCGCAGAAATGACCAATTCTATGGAAGGGCCGCCCGAGGGCTTGGGTGTAATGTTTTCAATCGCAAGACTGCCGATATACAGCGCATCGGTTGTGGTCCGGGTATTGCTTTTATCATCAAATTTGTACAGATCGATACGTACGCTGCTTTGCTTATTATGAACGGTGGTAAGAATGAGTCTCTTTTTTCCGGTAGAATTTACCCCCATAACGGGATAGAATTCCCCATTAGCAATTTTAATGCCAATAGTTGACGCCATTGGTCCTGCTCCTATCTTAATAGTGTAGCGCCAAAATAATATTTTTACAATTACCCTCTTCGAAAAGGGGTTTTTTATCATTTTCGGCATTTTAATATCACAACATGCTTGTATTTTATTAGCTGAAAAGTTCCCGGATGTTATTGACATATAATTTGATACGCGATAAATTGGTGCCAGGGTTCGCGGTGAGTTAAGTACCAGGTCTGCAGAAACGGGTGAATCCGAGGAAGAAAAGGAAACACTGCGACCATGCAAAGAAATAATACATCCTATGTAATAGGAGGACAAATCCTTCGATGTTGTAGATTTGTTAATACCCCTGTCAATAATATTTAAAGCATATCTATCACGTGCAGGAAAGTATGAAAAAGAGCCGCATTACCATCAGCCGCGTTTTGAGCGGCCCCAGCGTTCGCAGGGCGTTTTGGGTTATAGCCGCGCTTTCAAGCGCCGTCTGTCTCCTTGCGTCCTGCGCGAGCAGTCCTCAGCCAAGTCCCGGCGCACCGGCATGGACCGCCAGCCTC
>JAITNP010000206.1 GCA_031290455.1 Treponema sp.
ACTGCCGGGAACATAAATTGAGCGGCATTAACAAGGTGAAAAGGCAGAGAACCCATAACCCCTATAATTGCTGAAGCCTGAAGCTGTACAAGAAAACCTTCCGCGATTGAATTGGTAAAAAGACTGGCCCCCAAACTGTTCTCTATCTGGTCAAATTGCCCGGTGAATAACCGTATTATCCTGTTGTAGAAAGCAATAACCAATATGAAACAACCGATAAAAACAATGAGGGACGTAATAATACGGCGCCTTAGTTCATTGAGATGATCGATAATACTCATGGTTTTTTCAGGGTTTCGCATTCTCATACGGTATTAACCTTGCCCGTCAGCTTTCTTTTTCTTTAGCAATCGCTGTATCGTCCCCCTGGCTTCCTTCCTTTACACCATTTTCAAATTCCTTTTTCGCCTTTCCCAAGGATTTGGCGAATTTCGGAATAGCCCCGGCCCCAAAGAGTATGAGTACGACAATGGCGATTACTATTATTTCATGGTTTCCAAGCATAAAACCCTCCTTCAAATATCTACTGATCAGCCAACGTCTGATCCGGGGTACGGACGCCCATAACCGTTACTTTTTCAATGGAATTTCTTATTTCCGCTAGTTCCGCCTGGGTAAAATGAACATTCTTTGCCCCAATGTTCTCTATTGCGTGATCCGGGTTTGTTGTTCCGGGAATTGGGACTATCCACGGCTTTTGAGCAATAATCCACGACAACGCTACCTGTACCGGTGTAGCTTCTTTTCGTTCCGCCCAATCCCTGATAATGGCAAGTAACGCCTGATTCGCTTCAAGGGCTTCCTTCTGGAAATATGAAATAGCCGCCCTGCGGTAATCCAACTGTGAAAAATCGTTATATTTGTCAGTAAGCAGCCCTCTCGCGGTCGGCCCCCAGGGAACAAACCCTATACCGAGTTCTTCACAGACAGGGAAAATGTGTTTTTCCATAACTCTTTCCACCATTGAATATTCCGACTGAACCGCCGTAACCTTCTGCACCGCATGAGCCCTGCGGATCGTGTTGGGAGATACTTCCGAAAGCCCAAAATAACGGATTTTTCCCTCCCGGATCAAATCTTTTACTGTAAGGGCAACATCTTCAATCGGGACATTCGGGTCTATCCTATGGAGATAACAGAGATCAATCGTTTCAACCCTAAGACGTTTTAAGCACCCTTCCACCGCTTGGCGGATATGTTCAGGACGGCTGTCCCTGCCTGTTGCCTGGGTTCCGTTGAAAGAAAAGGCAAATTTCGTCGCGATAACAACCTTTCCCTTAAATGGTTCAAGCGCCTCTCCGACCATTTCTTCACTCAAAAAAGGACCGTAGGCTTCTGCTGTATCGAAAAATGTAACCCCACGCTCAAATGCGGATCGTATAATCGGTATCATTTTTTCTTTAGGTTGAGGCGGATTGTAAATACCGGCCATGCTCATACAGCCAAGCCCCAGAGCGGAAACTTCAAGATCGCCAAGGTATCTTTTTGGCATGGTTGTACTTTGCATATTCCGCTGTCCCTCAGATTCCCACGCCGGTGAAGCCCCGACCACAGGAGCCGCCAGAGTGGCCGCCGCAACCGCCGTACCAGCCAGTAAAAATTCCCTGCGGGAAATTTCTTTTTTCATTTTTTTCTCCCTTTTATTGTTTTAGTTCAGTAAAGCTAAATCCCGCACCGTTTTGCGTGAGCAAACCGATTGCAGGCGATATTAAGTGCATACCGCTTACAGCGATACCGTTTTGGGCGGCAAACTCAAATACACGTCTGCGGGACGAAGCGGCGGCATTTCCGTCTGTATCATATATGGTTGCAATATCAGGCCGGGGGAACTGTATTTCCGCCACATTAACAAGATCGCCAATCACAAGCAGTTTTTCGTTATGGGATTCAATCATATAGACGGTATGTCCGGGTGTGTGCCCATACGATGCGAAAGGCGTAATACCATTGATAATTGCCGTACCCGGCAAACCTATTTCCACCGGGTCAAAAGTTCTAACCGTTTTGTATGCCGTGGTGTATCTTTCACCACCAGTTCTTTTCCAAAAATCAGCCTCCCGCGCCGAAAGGTAGATTACCGCATTGGGGAACGCAGCCACTCCATTTTTCAACAAACCTCTCACATGATCGATGTGTGTGTGCGTAAGAATTACCGCCGCGACATTTTCCGGGTCAATTTGCAGAGTTTGTAACCCTTCTAAAATTCCTGCGCCATAACCTGTGTCAATTATGACAATACCATCGGCGGTCTTTACCACAAACATATTTGTAGCACTGTTTACCGTACCGTTCGGAATATATGTTTCAATCAACCTTGGATTTGCGTTCACAAATCGGGGCGGACTTCCCTGCCGCTCTCCCTCTGTAATGAGATACACTTCAAGTAACCCAACAGAATGCATGACGGTCTTCGTATTTTGACCATGCACGATACCTGTAACCGCCATCAAACTTAATGCAATGCCGAAAAATACCGGATTTTTCATGCTTTTTAGTACCTCATAATTTTATGGCTGGAAAGTTCAGCCATTTAGCCTAACCAGTTCGTAGGTCAGGCTGCCCAATCCAATTCTGGCGGCGTGGGTTATCGTGAGTGAGCCGTTCCGGGATTCAATACGCTCAATCAGTGATCGTCCGTCAGGGGCCGCATACACCAGATCCACACAAGCCTTGTCCAACGCCACCGGATCAAGAGAGGCGAGAATACCGATGTCGTGAATTTCAGGAGCGGCGGGATTGCTGCTACAGTCGCAGTCAACGGACAGGCGGTTCATCACATTGATATACAGGATACGTCCACTGCTTGCGTCCGAAACAGCCTTTGCCGCTTCTGCCATAGACCTTAAAAAATTATCCTGATCCTGACCCCACAAAGTAGTGGCGCTTGTGCCGCCTGAATGAATCCAGGTCTTCCCTTTTGGAGAAGCGTAACCGATGGACATATTTTTAAGCGCCCCGCCTAATCCGCCCATAGCGTGGCCCTTGAAGTGGGATAGGACGACATGAAAGTCATAATCGTTGAAATGAGCGCCTACAAAATCTTCCTTGAGGTGGGTTCCGCCTGTTACCGGCAGAGCGACATCCCCATTCTCATCCAGTATGACTACCGGTGCAATCGCAGTGAAACCGTGGTCCCGTGCAACCTGATAATGCATAGCCGTACTTGCCCGACGGCCACCGTAGGCGGTGTTAGACTCCACAATCGTACCGTCCACTGACTTAACAAAGTCCCCGATAAGAGCGGGTTGCAGAAAATTATGACCTCCCGGCTCGCCCGTGCTGATTTTGACGGCCACCTTGCCGCTCGCTACCAGCCCCAAAGCCTCGTAAACAGCCGCAAGCCCAGCCGGGCTTATATCGGTGGTCATGTAGACCTTAACGCCCCCTACGGTTTCGGTTGGCGCAGGGATAGATGTCGATGATTGCGATACTTCGGCTCCAGTTTTTGTCGTGCAGCTCCCAAGGGTAAAAACTATGGCGCCGATAGCTATAAGACTTATCAATTTGTTCACGATTATACCTCCAAATATAATTGACATAGTGTCAACTAAAGTATAACCGACAAATGACATTGTGTCAACTACTTTATGAAATAAAATCGCCTTTTCTACAAGGCAAATGCATATTGCCGTGCTATATCCGCGAAGTTTCATATTCTGTCCATTGGTAGGTGAAGGGGTAAGTAAGCGGGGGCGGGTTTGGGGGCGGCGGGGCCTTACGTGCCCCTCTTACTTTGCCATGTTTTAAGAGGTCACGCCGGATTTTTCCCCCATGCGTTGCCTTTATCCGGTAGGTCCGGCTATGAATTTCATTCCGTGTGTTTAGGTTTCTTCGCCTGTTGCCTTGTCAATAAAATGTATCTTTACGGTACAGCCCAATACCTCCGCAATCCGCAGTAGATCCTGTTCGTTAAAATTATCCCGCTTCATCTTGCCGTTAAAGTTGGAAGGGCTCTGCCCCAGCCGCCGGGCTAATTCGGCCTCCGGTATGTTGCCCTGTTTTACCATCAGTATCCGTATTTTTTGTGCCAATCCCATAACCTCACCATAGCCCATCAGCCCCTAGCCGTCAATAAATCTTTGCAGAAAAGTTCCTTTTTTCTTGACATCATTATTAAAAAAGTGTATATTATATATATATAAACGTATCAGCAGGGCTATCATCCCCCAGCGGGGGGCAGCCTTGCCCCTCCTGGCCGTATGGCCGGGCGTAAAACAGGCATTTATATTCGGCCGCTACCCATTGGGGTGTTTTATGTCCGGTCTACAAAACCGCCGCTTTTTTAAGGTCTTTCATCAGTTTATGTCCGGCCCTTCTACGGTCCGGGTATTCGGCCACTATTACCCCATCACCGCCGCAGCCCTGCCGCCCCCTTTGGTTCGCACATCAGGCGATACGGTTTCAGTATTCCAGTACACCACCACAGCGGAAGAAGCCGCCGCCCTCCTGTCCTCTATGTTCGAGTACGCAAAAAACAAGGCGTTTCTTTCCCTGCCGCAAAATCCGGCCTTTAATGGGGGGCAACCGTTTTTGTTCTAGGTTTCTTCCCCCCGGTCTTAGCCATCGGGGGTTATTTCATTCTTGGAGCGCATACCATGTATAGCGCAGATAAACAGCAATTCTATTCACCGCAATTCTCCGGCCTTGCCGTCGTGTCGGTCCGCCGCCTTGCGTGGGCTATGGGTAAGCGTATGACCAAAGTTGTAGATCAGATGGTCCGGCTTTTGCCGTCCATTGTGGACCAGGAAAAGGTCTGTCCGGCCTGTCAGGACAAATCCGGGTGCAAGGCTTGCGTATTTAATCGGCAGCTT
>JAITNP010000007.1 GCA_031290455.1 Treponema sp.
TACTCATACTATGACAATGGGGGCAGTAGAGTGTTATGGTTATACACATTTTTCTATAGTATCTCTTTCTGCCTTTTTTGTCATCTACTAGTCCAGCATACTTTCTGGATCACCTCCAAAAATGGAGTGCTCAAGGTCTTGAGCACCACCCCAAGGACCATTTTTTTTATGCCAGATCAACCGGCGCTTTTAATTGATATGATTTGTTGATTGCAAATGCAAGTTCAACCGCGGCGATACCGTCTTCCAGGGTTACCGAAGATGGTTTCCCCTCCAGCACATCCCGGACAAAGTGTTCCATCTCAGTAAGATAGGCTTTGTCAAAACGGGTCCTGAATTCGGGGACCACATCGGTGAGGGCGCCCTTTTGGTTCAGCACGACACAGGCGGTCTGCCGCAAATCGCCGATAAACACCGCCCCCTTGGTACAGATCACTTCGGTGCGAATGTCATAGCCGTAACGGGCGTTCCGGCTCCCCTCAAGGTGGGCAAGTCTACCGCTTTTGAAGGCGAACTCAATATTGATGTGATCGATATCGCCGATGGGTTTGAGTTCTTCACACATGAGGACTCCGCCCTGGGCGAACACCCGGCTCACGTCTCCCCCGAGGAACCAGCGGGCCAGGTCAATGTCGTGGACACACATATCCAGCACCAGGCCTCCGCTTGCCTTGGCGAATTCAATCGGAGGAGCCGCCGGGTCCCGGCTGATGCAGGTAACATACACGGGATCCCCCAATTCGCCGGATTCAATGCGTTTTTTCCCCAGGATGTAGGGATCGTCAAAGCGGCGCATGAACCCAATCATCAGGAAGCCCCTGGTCGCGGCCAGGGTCTTCCGGATATCCGCCGCCTCCTGCATGTCCAGGGTAACCGGTTTTTCACAAAACACGGCCTTCCCCGCCTTGAGGGCATCCATGATGATGATGCCGTGGGTATTGGTCGAGGAAGCAATGACCACTGCGTCAAGGTCTTTCCTCGCCAGCAGATCCTGATAATGCGCGAAGGTTTCCACCGAGGAGAACCGCTCGGCAAAGCTTTTCCGCGCCCCTTCTACCGGGTCAGAAACCGCAATGAGCCGCACGTTTTCAATTCTCCCCGCAAGGGTCTGCGCATGTTTAAAACCCAGCCGGCCTAAGCCAATGACTCCGCAGGATAACCGTTTCATATTATTCCCTCCCGTTCCTTGACACCTTCCTCCAATCCCGAGGCGGCGTACCTGACATACTCCCACGCCTCAAGGCGGGGTTTTTTCTGTTTGTCGTTATAAGCGACTCCATTGTTATGTTGAATACGATTCATTCTCTATTCCCTCCAAAAACCAGTCCGCGTATCCTGCGAACATCCGCAGAAACAGCGCCTTTCCGCCGTTCCCTTCTGCCGCCTCGACTTCAGGCGGCCATTTTATCGGTGATACATACTTCATCTTCTTGCCTCCATTGTTGGGGCACGGCATACCGTCCGTACATCAACCCCACGCTACCGCACTTCCGCATCCGGAAGACACTCGCCTCGCTAGGGGTGAGGCGGTACCGATAGGACACCTCGACGATGAACGCATCGTAGGTCCGCCTGCCGCCCCGTTTGTTCTCAAAAGTAATAATCATGTCTTGCATAAAAAACGTGTATAATCACAATTAAGGACTTTTGCTAAACGTTTTGCCACAGAAAGGCCAATAATTCGATTGTCATGCTCCATCGCAGAAATGTTTGTATACTTTATGCCGGTTTTATTCGCCAATTCAACAAGTGAAAGTCCTTCACGCATACGATATGCAGTAAGTACCTTTCCAGGAGTTTCTCGTGCACAAATTTCCTTGTACAAATCTGTATCCTCCCATTTTACATACGCTTCGGCGTCTTCGTCATAGTTATCGGTAATTATGGCTTCCGGTAAATATTTGATGATTAAGTATTTAATTTCATCAACTCCCGTTCCAGTAATTGTTGCGTTAATACGGCGAGTCTTCTCTTGAACCTGCATAACATACCTCAATTTTTATGGTATCATTCTTATTTTGCCAACATACAACGTATGAACACTATGCGGTGCCTTGTTAATACGTTTTACAGCTTTTTTCTTTACCAAAACTTCATACATGTTTCTAATATTATCATAAATGATAAATAAAGTCAAGGGGCAAAAGAGGAAATCGTCTAAGGGGCAGCAAAAAACTCCGGTTAATATCCTTTAAACCACTCCGCGTATCCTGCGAACATCCGCAGAAACAGCGCCTTTCCGCCGTTCCCTAAAGGCCGAACAGTATATGCACCGATGGAACATAGATATGTATGCAATCTTCTTGATATACAGGGTTTTTGAAAGCGCCCTTGACTCGAATAGTAGATATATATGATAATGACGATAACACTGAAGAACCTGAGCAGGAGTACAGAAAAACTTCTGTGAATCGGTGAAACAACATAAACTAACCCTATAAATACTGAGGAGGGGCGTATGGCAGATAAATTAAAGATTGGTGTTATCGGAGCCGGTCGTATTGGAAAAATTCATGTTGAGAACATTGCTCGTTTTATACCGCAGGTTCAACTTGAGGGGATCGCGGATATCAAATTAAGCGATGAACAGAAAGCATGGGCCAAGGGTCTTGGAGCCAGGATTGTGTCCCGGGATCCCCAGGACTTATTTAAGGATCCTGCAATTACAGGGATCATTGTGTGCAGCTCCACCGATACCCATGCGGATCTGACGATTGCCGCGGCTGAAGCGGGAAAACATATCTTCTGCGAAAAACCAATAGACTTGACCGTGTCCAAGGTGAAGAAGGCCCTGGCGGTGGTTAAAAAGACAGGGGTTAAACTCCAAATCGGCTTTAACCGGCGCTTTGATCATAACTTTAAGCGTATCCGGGAATACACCCTGGCCGGTGAAATCGGTCGGGTTCAGATGATCAAGATCACCTCCCGGGATCCCGCGCCTCCCCCACCGGCTTATGTGGCGATTTCCGGGGGCATATTCATGGACATGATGATTCACGACTTTGATATGGCTCGATTCCAGGCGGGGAGTGAAATCACCGAAGTGTATGCGACCGGGGCAGTGCTGGTAGACCCGGAAATCGGTAAGGCTGGGGACGTGGATACTGCCCTGGTTACCCTGAAGTTTGCTAATGGCGCCCTCGGGGTTATCGATAATTCCCGGAAGGCGGTCTATGGCTATGATCAGCGGGTGGAAGTCTTTGGTTCTAAGGGAGCGGCCCAGGCCGAGAATGATCGTCCCAATACCGTAAAACTTTCCAATGAAGCGGGGGTTACCGGGGAAAAGCCCTTGTATTTCTTCCTGGAACGGTATAAGGGGGCCTTTATTGATGAGCTGATCTCCTTTGCCGATTCGGTGCTGCATGATAAGCCGGTGGCGGTAAGCGGGGAAGACGGTCTTGAAAATATGTATGCCGCCCTGGCTGCGGGCACGTCGCTTAAAGAAAAACGGCCTGTTGCGATCGATGAAATCCGCACGCAATAGTCTGGATTGAGCATTCATGGTGATGATCATCCCTAGTGCCTGTATCGTTACTTGACAAGATATGAAATTTATATATGATATACGTTAGAAAACGTTTGCATACTATTTGCAGACAATGGCCTGATAGCACGGAAATAGGAGGTATTTTATGCAATTTCATCACAAACCGCCCTTTAACCACGGTTTAACCATACTCTCCCCCCGCAGCGGCGCTTCGGCGGATATGCTTATGGACTTTGGTGTCCTTACGCTGCAGGATGGGGAAACCTACGAAGATAATGCAATGACCGATGAGCGGGTATGGCTTCTCAGTGAGGGCAATGCGGCGCTTTTCTGGAATGGAAAACAACAGGAAATAAACCGGCCCAACCGCTTTGACTATTCCCCCTGGTGCCTTTCGGTTCCAGCGAAATGCCCGGTTACCATTACGGCGGGGAAGGGTGGGGCGGAATTGTACTATACTGCCACGGAAAATACCAAACCCATCAAGGCAAAACTGTACACCCCTGAAGCATGTAAAAGTGAATTCCGGGGAGCAGGCACCCTGCGGGAAACCTCCACCAGGATTGTACGGACCATCTTTGATGATACCAACCGTCCTGAGTCCAACCTGGTTATCGGAGAGGTGATCGGGGTACCGGGTAAGTGGTCCAGCTATCCCCCCCATCATCACCCCCAGCCGGAGATCTACCACTACCGGTTCCTGCCGTCCCAGGGCTTTGGACTTACGGCCATCGGGACGACTCCGTACATTATCCACGATAAGGATACCATCCTGATTCGGGACGGCGAAGATCATCCCCAGGTTACCGCTCCGGGGTATGCCATGTGGTATCTCTGGGTGATCCGCCATATAGCGGGAAATCATTACGGCATACAGACCGTTACGGAAGCACATAAATGGGTGAGCGGCCCTGAAAAAAATATTTGGCAGCCCCAGGGCTGACACCCCATGGATTTTACACAAGGAGCATTAAGTACATGAGTACCATACGATTAACAACAGGCCAAGCGTGTTTGCGGTTTCTGGATAACCAGTACATTGAGGTGGATGGCGAGGAGATCAAGTTCGTGCAGGGCGTGTTTGGTATTTTTGGACACGGCGTCGTCGTCGGGCTGGGAGAGGCGCTGGCGGCGAAGGAAACCAAGCTGCCCTTCTATCAGGCCAAGAACGAGCAGGGGGCCGGACACGCAGCCATGGGCTTTGCCAAGCAGCATAACCGGCATCGTATCATGGCGGTGTGCAGCTCCATTGGACCGGGGGCCCTCAACATGGTAACCGCCGCGGGAACCGCCACGGTTAATCATATCCCGGTACTGTTTCTTCCCTCCGATACCTTTGCGTGCCGTCAGCCCGATCCGGTGTTGCAGCAGGTGGAAACACCCCACAACTATACCGTTACTGCCAGCGATGCGTTCCAGGCGGTAAGCAAGTATTGGGACCGGGTAAACCGGCCCGAACAGCTCATGATCGCCCTGATCAATGCCTTCCGGGTACTCACGGACCCCGCCGAAGCCGGCGCGGTAACGGTCTCCCTGCCCCAGGATGTGCAGGGGGAAGCCTTTGATTATCCTGAAGAATTCCTTGTCAAGCGGGTGCATCATATTGAGCGGCGGATCCCCACCACAGGGCAGATTGAACGGGCCGCGAAGCTGCTCAAAGCAGCGAAGAACCCCCTGGTTATCTGCGGCGGCGGGGTGCGTTTCTCCGGGGCCGGAAAGGAACTGGAAACTTTCTGTAAAACCTATCATATCCCTTTTGCGGAAACCCAGGCCGGTAAGGGGACCATTCTCTGGGATAACCCCTACAACCTCTCCGGTATCGGCACTACCGGTAGTCTTGCGGCAAACAAGATTGCCAAAGAAGCGGACCTGATTATCGCGGCGGGGACCCGGCTGGGGGACTTTACCACCTGTTCCAAGTGGCTTTTCCAGCATCCTGATGCAAAGTTCCTCGGTATCAACGTCGCTTCCTTTGATGCCTACAAGATGAACGCCGAGCCTATCATTGCCGATGCAAAGCTCATGCTTGCTGCCTTAAAGCAAGCCGTTCCAGGATACAAATCCGCATGGGGAAACACAATCCAGGCGGTTCGGGATGCATGGAAGGATGAAGTAGACCGGCTCTACCGCGAAGACGCGTTCCCCGCTCCGGACGGCGCTCCCCGGCTTTCCCAGGCCCGGGTTCTGGGGGAACTCAACGACCGGCTCCTGCCCCCGGAAACCATCGTGGTCTCAGGCTCCGGGTCCATTCCCAGCGATATGCAACGGGTCTGGCGTACCCGGGTTACCAACACCTACCACATGGAGTACGGCTTTTCCTGCATGGGCTACGAAGTCGCCGCCGCCCTGGGGTCCAAAATAGGGTTCCCGGACAAGGAAGTAGTAGCCATCATCGGCGACGGCGCGTATGCGATGCTCCATACCGAGCTGTTAACCTCCGTGCAGGAAGGCAAGAAAATCATCGTGGTGGTTCTCGATAACGCCGGTTTCCACTGCATTGATAACCTCCAGCACAGTCAGGGGATTGAACAATTCGGCAACGAATGGAAAACCCGGGACGAAAAGTCCGGCCGTCTGGAAGGGGCCTCGGTATCGGTGGATTATGCCAAGAACGGTGAAAGCTGGGGTGCCCTGGGTCTACGGGCCAGGACCCCGGAGGAACTGGCGACCGCAGTAAAGGAAGCCCTGGCCTCCAAGAAATCCGTGGTCATTGATGTCAAGGTGAGTCCCAAGTCCATGACCACGGGCTACGAGAGCTGGTGGCGGGTCGGTACCGCCCAGGTTTCCACTAACCCCGATGTCGAGAAAGCCGCAAAAGCAATGGCCGCCGAAGTGGCAAGGACGAGGAAGTTTTAGGAGAACGATATGGGTGAAACAAAAATACGTGTGGCCATAGCGCCGATTGGGTGGACTAACGATGACCTTCCCGAATTGGGGGGGGAGATTTCTTTTGAACAGTGCGTGAGCGAAATGGCTCTGGCCGGCTTTGTCGGCAGTGAAGTGGGGAATAAGTACCCCAAGGATCCGGCGGTTCTTAACAAGGCGCTGAAACTGCGGGGGCTTACGATCTGTAATGCGTGGTTCAGCTCGTTTTTGACCACGAAGCCTTACGAGGAGGTTGAAAAAGCCTTTATCACGCACCGGGACTTCCTGTACGCGGTGGGGGCGCGGGTCATCGGGGCCGCAGAACAGGGTCATTCCATTCAGGGGCTGGATAAGCCCGTCTTCGACGCCAAACCGGTCTTCACCGGTGAGGAGTGGAAGCGGCTCTGCGAGGGGCTTAACCGCCTGGGTAAACTTGCCGCCGAAAAGGGGATGCAACTCACCTACCATCACCACATGGGAACCGGGGTCCAGACCGCCGCGGAGATCGACCGGCTCATGGAAAACACCGACCCCGATGGGCTGGGGCTTCTTTACGATACGGGGCACCTCGTATTCTCCGCTGAGGATCATATCGCCGTGCTCAAGAAGTGGATAAAGCGCATCCGCCATGTGCACCTCAAGGATATGCGGCCTCCAATCCGCGAAGAGGCGGTGAAGGGGAAGTGGTCCTTTCTTAGGGCGGTAAAATCCGGGGTGTTCACCGTGCCCGGCGATGGCAGTGTGGACTTTGTTCCGGTCTTTAATGAACTGAAAGCGGCAGGATACGAAGGCTGGTGGGTGGTGGAGGCCGAACAAGACCCCGCAAAGGCCAACCCGCTGGAATACGCGATCCTGGCGCGCAGTTATATCCGGGAGAAAGCAGGCTTATGAGATTTGGCATTAACACCCTGGATGATGTTGCGGTAACCGACAAAACCGTCTTGTGCCGGATTGATATTAATCAGCCGGTGGATCGGAAAACAGGAACCCTGAAGGATACGACCCGGATAGAGGCCTGTATCCCTACCCTGAAGGAATTAACCAATAAGGGGGCGAAGCTGGTCCTGCTGGCCCATCAGGGGAGCGACATTGAGTACAAGAACTTTTACACCACCGAGCCTCACGCCGCGGTACTGTCCCGGTTGTTAGGGAAAGCCGTGGGGTTTATCGATGATGTCTGCGGTCCTGCGGCCCGGGAAGCCATCAAGGCCCTGAAATCGGGGGATATACTGCTCTTGGATAATGTCCGTTTTGTGTCCGAGGAACAAACCCTCTTTGAAACAACGTTACTCCTCTCCCATGAGGAACAGGCCAAGACCCTCCTGGTCCGCAAGCTGGCGCCCCTGGCAGACCTCTATATCTGCGACGCCTTTGCCGCGGCCCACCGGGACCAGCCCAGTCTCTGTGGTTTTGAACAGCTCCTGCCCAGCGCCATGGGACGGCTCTTTGAGGAGGAGTTCTGCGTTATCTCCGGTCTCATGGAAAAACCTGAGCGGCCCTGCGTGTTTGTTTTGGGAGGCGCCAAGATAAGCGACGCCTTCCTCATGATGAGCACGGTGTTACGGGGAGGCATTGCCGATACGGTGTTAACCGGCGGCCTTGTCGGAGAGGTACTCCTCTGGGCTGATGGTAAGGATATCGGAGAGCCTGCCCGGGCCTTCATCACAAAGGAAGGCTATGGGTCCCTGGTGGAAAACGGGAAGGAACTCCTCTCAAAATACCGGGACAAGATTGTACGGCCCGTTGATTTTGCGGCAAAGGTCGATGGCGCCCGGGTTGAGTATCAATTGGGAAAAATCCCCGCCGGCGCTTTGGTTCTTGATATTGGGACGGCAACTGCCACCGCATACCAAAACAGCATTCGTGGGGCAAAGACCGTTTTTGTCAACGGTCCCATGGGGGTCTTTGAAGAGGCGCCCACGGAACAAGGCACCACCATGATATGGGATGCCTTGGGGGATACGGCGGCGTATACGGTAATCGGCGGCGGCGACAGTATTACCGCCACCAGGAAATATGGCAAGACCCGTGACATCAGCTATATCTGTACCGGCGGGGGCGCTCTGATCCGCTTCCTTACCGGAGAAGAACTGCCGGTGGTCAAGGCCCTGCGGCACGGGTCCGCCATAAAACAAAAAGGTAACTATTCAGTCGATCATGTGCGAGTAACGGCTTAGTGGGGGTAGCTCGAAAAAACAAGCGTTTTTTCGAGCGGAGGGGGTGTAAACCCCATGTGCGTACAGCTAAAAACATGGTATACTGGAAAGATGAACTGGGACGAGCAAGGGCTAGAGGAGCTGATAAAGCTCCTGCCGGAAGGATGGGAGCAAAAGGCTAAAGAACTCGATGCGATAAGGCGGCGAAAGAGCTGTTGCTGGTGATTCTTTTGTATCTTACCGAAGCGCCATCCTTCGGGAAAACGTCGGCGATGTTGCGGATAGGCGAAAGCGAAGCATGGCTGCTGTGGCTTGTGCCAACACCTATGCCGGAATCAGCAGGTGCCGGTAGAAAAGCCCTCATAGCTTTCGGGTAAAGACGTCTGTCTCAGCTCTATCCTCTCTATTACTATAGATTATCACTATATATCACAGTCAAGGCTAAATGTCAAATAAAATTTAGAAAAAATGTAATTTTATGTCA
>JAITNP010000091.1 GCA_031290455.1 Treponema sp.
GCAATAGTAGTGTTTTGGATCAACAAGGTTTTCCGTCTCGAATAGCTCTCCCCGTAGGGCTGCCCCGGTAGTAGCGGCATGGACGGTTAGAACCTTGCGGACTCCCGGAGGGTAAAAATGTGGTCCCCGGTAAAGGCGAGGTAATCGGTATGTTTTTTTCTGAATAATCGCTGCTTGCAATGTTGCTCTATGATGTAAGTTGCTGTAATAAGGCAGTATCGGGAAAGAGCGTCCTCCATCGACCCCCAAAATGGCCTTGAAATCTGCCAGGGGATAAAGGTATGCAATACAGGCCCGTCCATGTAAACAGGGTAAAGCGGAAATTTTCAGTGAAAAATGGGACAAACCTGCAAAATGCGGAAAAATATGACGATTGTTACAAGGCCCACACAAATCGCTTGACCACGCCGAAAGGATAGTGTATATGAAGATAAGGATGCTTTTGAGGGGCCAATCGTCCGTCCTTGACCAACAGTCATTGTACCAAGCATCCTATTTTTTTTGCCCCAGCACGATGTCCAGGGCTTCAATCGAATAATGCCGGTTGCATTGGAGAATTATAGCATAGCAGGGAGGATGGCGCTACGGCTTGCTTGTTCTGTTTTTCCATAAAACAGTTAAGGGAAAAACAGAAAAAGAGGATCATCTTTGTTGCTGATTTTAAAGTTGTTTAGCCTTGCTTTTACTTTCCTGTCACAAAAACTTTATCAAATCTTAATCTTTTCTTAATACGTGCTTAAACTTCTCTTTTTATCCTTGGATTATCAATGATTTGCCCAAAGGCAAAGGAGACCATAATGGCAAAGAACAGAGGTGTAAAAAGGGCGGCATTGCTCATCGGAACCGCGATTATCGCGGGAGGGCTCATATTTGGCCCTTCCCTCCTCGCCGCAGGAGATGAAAGCAACAGCGCAGCCGGTAAAAAAAACGATACGCCGGTTTTTTCGATAAAAACGGTACAAACTGAACCGCATACACTGAAAGCCTTCCTCGAAGTGAACGGCGACATCGTAAGTGGCCAGCAAGCCGAGATATTCCCCGATACATCGGGAAAGTTGATTGGCGTTCAGGTTACCCTTGGTTCAAGGGTACGGAAGGGTGATATTATCGCACAAATAGACCCCTCAAGGCCGGGGATGATGTATATGCCAAGTCCGGTTTACGCGCCGATTTCCGGCATGATAAGCAGAACGCCGGTTTCGGCGGGTATGACGGTAAGCCCCGGGACAAGTATTACCGCCATATCCGTCATTGAAAATCTTGAAATCAGCGCACGGATACCGGAACGCGAAGTAGCCAGTCTTAGGGAAGGACTAAAAGCGGAAGTAATGCTGCAGGCGTATCCGGGGGAGGTTTTTACCGCCACGGTAGCGCATGTTTCGCCGGTTCTGGACAGCGCCTCCCGAACTAAACTCATTACCTTGCGATTTGACCGGAATGACAGACGTATCAACGCCGGTATGTTTGCCCGGGTCAGGATCAACACAAAAAACTACCCCGATGCCCTTGCTATACCTGTAGAGGCAGTTATACATAAACACAGCGTAAGGGCAGTGTATGTGGCACAGAACAGCAGGGCGGAATTGAGGGAGATCGTTACCGGAGTTACCATCGACGGTCTTATCGAAATCAAATCAGGATTAACCGCAGGAGAAATCGTTGTTATTCAGGGCCAGCAATTATTAAGTGATGGCGCGGTGGTCAGGGTAATTGGCGGCGAAGCCTTATGAGTTTGGCAAAAGCGGTTGTTCACCGGCCGGTATTGTGGCTGGTGGTGTTTAGCCTTATATCCATCTGCGGAATATACCTTCTGTCAAACATCGCGGTCGATATGTTCCCCGAAATTAACGCGCCATGGCTTGTCATCAGCGCCGCGTATCCGGGGGCGGACCCCGAAACGGTTGAAAAGTCCCTCACCAATGTACTGGAAGGCGCACTGGCTAATACTGCCGGCATAACCGAAATGAAATCCACTTCCCGCGAGCAGGCCAGTATCATCATGCTGCAATTCGCTTTTGGCACTGACATGGACGCGAAAATGAACCGGGTGCGGGAAAACCTGGACCTGGTGCGGGGCGACCTGCCGGAAACCGCCACCGCTCCGGTTATGATGCTGATGAAAGCGAATGACGAACCTATTATGCGTATTGCGGTGCGGGGAAACGGGGCCGGAGGCCTTCGGGGCAGCCGGGATCAAAATGAACTGCGCGCACTGGCAAAAAAAGAAATGCAGAAACGGCTGGAACAAATTGAGGGCGTTGCCTCGGTCAGCGTTGAGGGAGGACAGGACGCTATTGTCCAAATCGCCTTGTCGCAAAACCGTCTTGAAGCCTACAACATAATGATAAGTGAAATTTCAAGAAGTCTGGCCGCGCAAAATCTGGAACGTGGCGCCGGCTCCATTGAAGAAGGTCTTGTGGAATATTCGATAAAAACGTCCGGTGAATATGCTTCTCTTGCGGACATTGCCAATACGGTAGTCGCCCAAGTGGGAGGAGCGGATATCCGGCTTCAGGACATAGGAGAAGTAGGCATGGGTTTTCGGAAGGAACGCTCGGCGGTGTATGTCAATGGAGAGCCGGGGGTATATTTGTCAATCATGAAACAGAGCGGCGCCAATACGGTTACTGTTGCTGACGCGATTTATGAGCGGCTTGCTGAGTTGAGGACAGCGCTTCCCCGGGACATAACCCTTGAAATCACCCAAGATTCAACGGT
>JAITNP010000130.1 GCA_031290455.1 Treponema sp.
GTTCTTCATCTGTCAGGGTTACCCGATATTTCTTGGTCATAATTCCCCTCTCTGGTTGGATTCTATGACCATGAGCTTATCATACTTATTCACCCTTTCATAGATGACTGGGTACTAGTCGGTGAAGTATGGAAGAAATTTGAACCACTGATGGACACTGATGGACACTGATATTTTCTTTATCCGTGTTAATCTGTGTGTATCCGTGGTTCTCTTGGTTATTCTGGGGAGGGAGAAATGAGCTGTCCCATCGTTTCCCGGAGTTCGCAATACCCACGGTACCGTTTCGTGTATGCCGGGGCTACATGGGGATGCGGGGTATACCGTTCCTTGATACGGATCATGGCGCCTGCTGCCTCGGTTAAACCAGAACCTTCGCTTAAACCGGGGCCTGTGGGTGTACCGGCAAGTGCTCCCAAGGCAAGCGCCCCCAGGACAGCATCCCCCGCAAGCTCGCCGTCGTGGATCTCGGGGACCAGGAGGGTACAACCAGTAATGTCCGCCTTGAGCTGATTCCAACGGGGACTTTTGCTCTGCCCCCCGGAAAGGCGCATCTCCGTAACGGGAAAACCATGACGGGTTAAGGTTTCCAGAGTAGCGCGCACCATGAAACCCATGGCCTCAAGCACCGCCCGGCCTAATCCTGCCCGACCGGGAAGCCCCGCCGGGAAGAGTATGGAAGGGGATTGCCGGTTTCCGAGTACCCCTCCATCAGGAAAAAACAGCGTTGCCCCCGCAGGGCAGGACGAATCCGAATCCGTGCCGGTAATTTCTTCTAAGAGATCCTCATACCCCCGTTCCGCTTGGCCTGTCAGGGTCCGGTACCACTCAAAAAGCCGGCCCGAAGCCGGTATGATGCCGCTGATATTCCAAAGCCCTGCTTCTGCATGGGGAAGGATCCGCAGTTCACCGGTTCTAATGGGGAAAGCACTGCATACATTGATACCCTCGGAACTTCCCGCCCGGTCGCATACGATGCCGGGCCTGAGCGCTCCGGTTCCGATGAGGGCCATGATGAAGTCGGGGCCTCCGGCAATGATGGGAATCCCGGGGGAAAGTCCCCCTCCCCGGCTGAACCGGCGGGCGGCGGCTGCCGAGACCCGGCCTATGATGCTGCCGAGCGGCACAAAGGGCGGGAATTTCCTGATATCAAGGCCGGCGGCGCTGCACTGAGCTGCATCCCAATAATAGGGTTCGTACGCCGTGGGAAGCACCGTTACCGGGTCCGCGCCAAGCCTGAAGGAAAGCCATTCCTGGGCGGAAAAGAGCTGCCCGGTTTTTTCGTATAATTCCCGTTCATGTTCACGAAACCATGCCGCATGGGGGAGAAAGAGGGATGCTGGGCCGGGACCGGACCCAAGCGGGACAACCCGTCCGTCATACCAGTGCAGGGGGGGCGTCGTTTCCCCGTCAGAGGTAACCGGAACCAGGGTCGGGCCGTTCCCGGAAATACACACCCCATCGGCCACGCTGCCGGGGATTGGGCCCTGTTCCCTTGAAAAAAGGCGATCCAGGGCCCGGGACAGAGCGTCTTCCCACGCGGTGGCGGGGAGGATGCCATGGATATAGGCTTTAGCAGGATAGGCCACCCGCACAAAGGCATGTTCCCGGCCATCAAAATCAATCAGCGCGGCTTTCAGGGAAGATGTCCCGATATCGACGCAGAGTATGCGTCCGGAATCAGTCATAGGAATCAGGTTTCTGCAAAGAGCTTGACGATGATATCCCGGTTATCCAGGAGGGAACTCAGGGAAAGGCCCTGGTGGAGCCGGGAAATGGTCTGGGCAAAGAGTTTCGTAATATTCACGCTGATGTACCATTCCCGCTGCACAAGCGCTTCCTGATAAATGGCATTGGTTCCGATGATGCGATAAAAAAGCCCTTCCTGGTAGGCTGCGTCAAAATACTCGATTGCCTTTCCGGAAAAGAGGGGAAGGCTTATCGCGGCTATGACCTTGCCGGCGCCCTGGTCCTTGAGGGATTGCATGGCCTTGAGGAGAGTACCTCCGGTTCCCAGCATATCATCGGCCATGAAGACGGTTTTATCCTTGACATTCCCCAGGAGCTTAATCTCGGAAATGTTATTTTCCAGGGCGTCCTTTGAAATCCGTGAATAATCCCGTTCCTTGTACAGCAAGGCCAGGGGCTTCTTGAGGGTCGTGGCGTAAAACTTATTCCGGTCCACCGCCCCGGTGTCCGGGGAAACTACCACAAAATTATCGTTGAGTATCCCGGGAAGCCGGGATAAGGCCCGGATTATCTGGTAACTGGCATGGAGGTTCTCAAGGCGCATGCAGTTAAAGGAATTACCGATCTCCCGGGAATGGATATCCAGGGTAATGATCCGGTTTACCCCCAGGAATTCCAGGATCTTTCCCACCCGGGTTGCGGTAAGTCCCTCCCGGCCCTTCTTCTTATGCTGCCGGGAGTAGGGGTAAATGGGCGCCACCAGGGTTACCTGACCGGCACCGGCATGTTTGGCAGCATCGACGGTAACCAGCATGGTCATCAGGTGATCATTGACAGAAAGGACCTGTTTAACGGTCCCCTCATTGAAATTCACCGGATAATGGTTTTCCACATCCTGCACGATATAGATATCCTTACCCCGGATAGATTCCAGGATCTCCGCCTTTATCTCCCCATTGGGAAACAGGGTAAACCGGGCAGGAACCTTGAAATGGGGAATCCGGATGGTATCCGCCTTACCAGGCACATAGTGGGTATGGAAGGCTGCATCATTGATGAAGTTGATCCGCTGGACCACCGCATCGGTATCCAGGGTATACCGTTTTGCCAATTCGGAAACAGTACGCTCAAAATGATGACGATACCCCTTTTTAAGATGAACGATCACCTCATCGGCGAAAACTTCACCACCGGGGCAAGCTAATACGGCAAGATTTGCCGGGTTGGAATAATTCATGGATACTCCAGGGTACCATAGGATGCATTAATTTTCAAGTATGGTGATTTCTACCCGCCGGTTCTGCTGCCGCCCGGTTTCGTTGCGGTTATCCCCCAGAGGCTTTTCCGCACCGTACCCCCTGACCAGGATCCGGTCGACGGTACGGACCTTTTTCTCAATCAAATAATCCGCCACCACGGAAGCCCGCTGCTGGGAAAGCTGCATCCGGGAGTTTGCGGAGCCTGCCAGGGCAGTATGCCCCCCCACGAGGATATCCCGTTCCTGGTAGTGCATCAGGATTTCGGCTATAGTATCGAGTTTCTGCTCTTCCCCCGGAAGCCACACCGCCGAATCGGGATGGAACTGGATGTTTTCCAGGTTGAGGACGATCCCATCATCGGTTACCCTGACCGAAACATCCTCAATACCCAAGCGGGCAATATCATCGGCAATGTCTTGGGCAATTTTTTCCTTATCCATGGTCGTTGATTCGATAGTCTCCGCTTCCGCCCTCCCCCGGTACTCCAGGGTCCGCCCATCGGATAATTCAAAGACCATGCGGAACTGTTCCTGATATGCCGCGGGCTGCCCCAATCCCGCATCCCAATACACCACCTGGTCCGAAGCACCCATGATCCTGACCGGATACCGGGTCCCGGAAATCGTATCAGGTTCGGTAAAGATGCGGTAGGACACGGAAAATGTGGGGTAGGTCTGTTCCTTCCATTCCCGGTTCCCCAAAAAGGTATAGTTCGCGGTGAAGGGAATCCGGTAAGGATCAGGAATCCCGAAGCCCTCCCTGAAATCATGCATCTCATGCCCCTCGGCGGACCAGGTATCCCCCGGGTTAAGATCCCGGTCCGGAAACACCGGCACATTCCGCACCACGGGCATAAAGTACTGGGTATCAATGGTAAGCAGTCCCCACTTATCCCGGCCAAACGCGGACTGGTATTCCCGTTCCCACTGAAAACTGTGTTCCCCGTTTACCCCTACTGCCCGTTCTGCGGTCTGGAAAACCGCGGTATGAGCGGCAACCCCGCCTTGGATATCCTGTATTTCCGCCGCAATACGGTTCAATATTTCAGATCGGTGGGTCAGCCGCCGGTTCTGATAGACCTCCTCATGGACCGTTGAAATAATCCGGTACTTATCACCAGTCTTATGCTTATAGAAAAACTGCTCCGCTTCCATAGGAAGGGAATTGAGTACAAAGCCAATGCATAGTAGCGATAAGACTGCGGATTTTCCAGAAAATCGTATTTTTTGCATAACACCACCTGTATAGGGTATCGGATGTTTCCGATTCAGTGAACAGTACCGTATTTTGGCAGAGCAAGTCGAAGATGGGAAGCCGCTTCTAGGGACGGCGGTAGCGGTATGAGCAGTGAATCCCGGTAGATGCCTGACCACTATGAAAGCGGAGTTTTATTGGGTTGAGGGGTATACCCTACCTGATCCAGTGTACATGACCTGATGATGTTTCGGCTCAGAGCATGGAGACGGTGGTTAGTACGGTGGTTAGTATAGTTGGAAAATACGAAATCGTGAAATTTGCAAAAAACAAATATATTTTTGTTTAATTGGAAATAATCGTATGCATGTATCATGCAATTCATTATAAGGAATTATGGATTTTAAAAAAAATTAAACTTCATTGAAAAACCTGTATTTAATTAAATTGATAAAAATAATTCAAAAATAGTATTTTCATTATTTGTGTCATGTTGTTTCTACGTGGCTACTAAGATCCAGGTGCCCGCTGGAGACTGCGTTATCAATCCCCCCATGTTTTAAGCATTGGTTTGGTATTCCACCACAATTTTCACCGCGCTTCCTTCCCCCGGTTCGTAGAGATGGATAAATTCGTCAAAGGCGGCTAATAACTGCTCTTCCGGCACAGCGGTCTCGTTGTTTATCCAGTCGAGGATGACGTGGAGGAAGCCTCCCGACAGGAATTTGACTGTCCAGCGGAACATGAGCTTTTCCCGCTTTACGAGGTCTTTGGAATGTTGGTCAATCATAGTGTCCACCCAATCAAGAAAGTGCTTTAACAATAACAAATTAAGCCCCTTGTCCAGGTCTAGGAGTTTTTTTAAGTTTTCCCGCTGTTTGCGTAATTGCGGAATGGGGAGACGCAGTGAAAAAATCTTCTGGCCTTTTTCTCCCGTTTCCTTGATAATCTGAAACACGCAATCGGAGAGAATATCATCAAGATACTGAAGGATCACGTCATCCTTGCCGGTAAAATTGCGGTAAAAACTCGTCCGGGCCACCCCTGCCTTTTCTGTAATCTCTGAAATTCCGATGTGCTTGTATGGCTTTTCGTCCAAGAGGAGAAGCATAGCCTCAAATATCCACTGTTTCGTCCTCTGAATTTGCAGCCCATGCTTCTGATTCGCGCTTTCTTTTTGCGACACATTAGCCCCCTTTGTTCCTTTTTCGCCAAATTCACCGTCTGTTTGTTGACGATCCGTTCCTACAAAATATATGTTTGTAGCAAATAGTACAAGTGCTTTATATAAAATATTTACAGAGGAGTACGTAAACAGTGGAGAAATTTTTTAAGCGCCCAGCCCTCATTCTTGCGGCAATAGGCGTGATTACGGCCTTTTTTGCATTCCAATTAAGGCGAGCGGAGCTGGACAACAACAATATCCGCTTTATCCCCGAAAATGACGAGGCGCGGATAACATCGAAGTATATCGAAGACACCTTTGGCAGCTCGTCGTTTATTCTGGTCGCTCTGGAAAAGAAGGACGGCATGGTGTTTGATCCGGCCTTTCTTGCAAAGATAAAAAGCTATGTGGAGCGGATTGAGGCTATCGACATTATAGGCGACGTTAATTCCATTATGACCGCCGATTATATCACCGCCGACGGCGATTCTATCGTGGTAAAAAAGCTGGTGGAGGATGACTTTTCAGGAACACCCGCCGAGATTGACGCGCTCAAAGAACGGCTTCTGTCATGGGAATTATACCGCACCTCCCTGGTTTCAGACGACTGGACATCAACACAAATACTGGTGCCCCTGGAAATTGATTCGGAGGATACGGGGAAGAGTGAAATTGTCGCGGAATACATGCAGGTGCGCGACATCGCCCACACTTTGTTTGACAACGACGCAAACGTCTATGTCACCGGCCTCCCGGTCATTAGCGCGACCATAAGCGAATCAATGAAGACCGATCTCGTCATCCTCATTCCGCTGGTAGTAATTGTGGTGCTCTTAACGCTGCTGATGTCGTTCCGCCGCGGGACGCCGGTACTGCTCACGCTTCTCACCGTGCTGGTCGCTACCCTCTGGGCAATGGGCGCAATGCCGCTGTTTGGCATAAAACTGACCATTTTGTCAACGGTACTTCCGGTAATCCTGGTGGCGGTGGGGAGCGCCTATGGCATCCATATCATCACCCACTACATCGACGAAATGAAGCAGCGCGAAAACATAACGGACGATGAACACAGTGCCCTTATTTTTTCTGTGCTTCGCAAAATCAGGCGTCCTGTTTTTTTTGCGGCGCTTACCACTTTTGCGGGTTTCGTTTCCTTTTGTTTTACCAGCGTGCTGCCGATTCGCGAATGGGGAATTTTCGCGTCCTTCGGCGTTATCGCGTCATTCATTGTCGCCATAACCATGATTCCCTCTCTGCTGATTATCCGCGGGCCAAAGCCCATAGGCAAACGGAGCTTGCCGCGCCGACAACCGAAGGGCGACTCCTCACCGGTGGACGATAGGAATCTTTTGACTATGATCCTTGTCTCTATTGTCCGCAAGAAGCGTTTTATCCTTGGCCTTACGGTCATCGCAGTGCTCATTTCGGTTTATGGCGCGTCAAAGGTCATTATCGACAATATATTCATTGCGTATTTCAATCCCGCCACCGGAATTGTGGCGTCGGACCGGTTTATCCGTGAAAAATTCGGCGGCTCAAAGATCGTGGACGTGGTGATGCAGGCGGACACGAGCGAAGCGCTGCTCCACCCCGACGCGCTGTCCGCGATGGACGGGCTTAAAACATACCTTGTGGATAACGTGAGCGAAACCGGCAAAGTGATGGGGTTTACCGACTTGGTGAAACGGATCAATCAGGTGTTTAACGCGGAGGAAAGCCCGGAGGGGTTGCAAGCAAGCACTCGCTCGAAGAGCGGCGACAACACGGACGAAGATTTTGGGTTCGGGTTTGGCGATGCCGATGATACGAAAGAATTAACCACCCGTTCGGAGATCGGCAACGACACGAATGGCGGGGCTGAGATAAGGGATAACGCCCTTGCCAAAACCTATTCAGGTGAAGAACTCATGGCGCTATTTAGTCAATCACTGGTGAACGGAGGCGGGTATCGCATGAGCGCCGCCGATATGGTGGCGGCCCTCAACAGGCTCACCAACTACAACGGCGCGTCTTACTACGAGATACCCTCCGACCCCGCCCGTTACGGCAAAACAACGCCGGAAGAACTACAGCGGGTTGTGTCAAATTACCTGGCCCTGCTTTCGGGCAGTATCTCGTCTTACGCCAACGACCCGCTTGAACCGACCGCAATAAAGTCAACCATACAACTGCGTACCATCGGCGAATTGGACACCGGCGCGGTGCTTACCTCAATGCGCGGCTATATTGACACGCATTTTCCCAAAACGGTGAAAACCCTGGTAGGCGGCACCGCGCTTATTGAGGCGTCTCTCAACCGGCTCATTGTACATTCCCAGCTCACCTCCCTCGTGATTTCGATGCTCATCGTGTTTATCATTCTATCGGTTTCAAACCGCTCTATCCTGGGTGGCGTCATCGGCATCGTCCCGCTGGCGATTTCGATTTTGCTCAATTTCGCCGTGATGGGTTTTGTGGGCATTAAGCTCAATATCGGTACGTCTCTGGTGGCAAGCCTTGCGGTCGGTATCGGCATTGATTACACGATACACTTTATGGAAGCCTACAAAGCCGAATACCGCGCTTCGGGCGGACAAGGTGACTTTTTACGCCGCACCTTTTCTACCGCCGGTATGGCGATTATCATCAACGCGCTTTCGGTGGGCGTGGGGTTCGCGGTGCTCATGCTTTCCCAATTTGTAATACTGCGCGATCTTGGGCTGCTTATCTGTTTAACCATGATCATGAGCGCACTGGTAAGCCTAACGGTGATTCCGGTGCTGCTTTCGATAATCAAACCTCAATTCATCAGCAAGGAGTAATTAAGATGAAAAGATTTATGTGTTGTTTGGCTTTCTTTGCCTTAGTGGGCGCGGTATCAGCTTTCGCCCAGGATGCGGCGACAATCGTTGACGCTTCGCGGAACCGTATCGACGCTGCCACGGTGTTAACCCAGTCGAAGATGGTGATCACGGCAAAATCCGGGTCAACCACGGAACGGGTTATCAATCAGTACTCGAAGGATGACCAAGGCGGTAATAGCCGTATCATCATCGAATTTCTGTCCCCAGCATCGGTGAAGGGAACTCGCTTCCTCACCATCGAGAAAAAGGGCGGGAACAACGACCAATGGATATTCCTGCCGGAACTGAACCGGGTGCGCCGCATCGCAAGCTCTGAGGGGTCGGGAAGTTTCATGGGAACCGATATGTCGTACAATGATTTATCCGCCGTATCCTCCCGCGATGTCGATAAAGACACCCACAAACTGCTTAGGGAAGAAAACTATGCGGGCAGTGATTGTTACGTCGTTGAATCGACTCCAAAGGACGTGTCATTTGAGTATTCCAAGATGATTTCCTGGATCGACAAGGCTAACAAGGTCGTCCGCAAAATGGAAATGTACGAAAAATCGGGCAAGCTCAAGAAGGTAATGGAAGTGCTGAAACTGGAAGAACAGCAAGGCTATGTAACGCCCATGATCACAAAATTGTCCACCGTGGACGCCGGAACTTCCACGACAGTGAACGTGCAAAAAATCCAGTATAACGCCAACATCCCCGAAGGCGCTTTTACGACGCGGTATCTTGAGACGGGGAAACCGTAAGGAATGAAGAAGGAGAAGATGATGCGATTAAACAGGCTATCGGTGAGTTGTATGGTTCTGGGTGTGGTATTGAGTATGCCGCTTTGCGCGCAGGATGACGGTTTCGGTTTCGGTTTTGATGATACGCCGGATGGTGGGGGGAACGAAACAGCGGGGAGCGCCTCCTCTGGAATTACCATATCAGGAGAGGCCAAGGGAAAGTTGCAGGGCTTTATCAACGATTTTGATGATGCGGATAGTCTGAAGCTTGGCAACATCTTCTTGGGCAAATTGAACTTTGCCGCCAATGCATCTTATGGTGGGGCGATAATCAATCTGCGCCTTGCCCCGTCGCTAGAGTATTATGATGGGAAGTCTCCGGTGTATGTGGATGAAGCATACGCTCAAGGCAATTTTGGAAGCGTCAATGTGGAAGCCGGATTGCGTAAACTTACCTGGGGTAAAGCCGATAGTTACGGCCCCCTGGACGTGATAAACCCTATTGACTATTCCGATGCCAGCACGCTTGCCAATACCGGCGACGTGAAAATCCCCCGGCCCATGGTTCACGCCGCTTTTCATGTGGGGGATTTTTCAAAACTTGAAGCGGTCTTTGTGCCGAACTTTCAGGGGAACCGCTACGAGATGCGCTACGATAACCGCTGGGCAATCTCGCAGGTCAAAACCCTGCCGGATATGGTGGCAAAGGGCATCGCGGGACAATTCCCCTCGCCATTGCCGCCGGCTGTTATAGCGGGCTATAGCAATCAGATGGAAACAATTTTACGGAAGAGCGATCTCAGCGCATACCTTCCCGATACTACTTCCATAAGATACGCCCAGGGGGGCTTGCGCTTTACCACAACTACCGGACCGGCTGATTGGGGCCTTCAGTATTATTACGGAAGGCTCGCCCGTCCGTCGCTCAACGGCATCACCCCTACGTACACGATAAGCGATCCGCTAAACCCGGCGACCTTGACCCTTACCGGCTTGCGTATGAATGCCGCGTATAATCCCTATCACCACATCGGCGCGGATTATGCCCAGGTGATAGGGGGCTTCAATGTCCGCGCAGAATTTTCCGCAAATATCACCGATGACCTGGCAGGGGACGACGGTGCGGTGTACAATCCCTTTCTTGCGTGGAGCCTTGGATTTGACCGTAGCCTCTTTTGGAACATAAAGCTCAATCTCCAGGCCAACGAAAAAGTACGGCTCATGCATGGCAATATTGGCAACAATCCGGCGCTTGATACAGAAGCGGGAACGGACACAACTTCGACGCGCATTACAGCGGTACTTTCCCGTGTGTTCTTACAGGACAAGCTGGAATGTAAACTGACGGCTCTTTGGGACATCGAGGACAGGGGTTGTTATGTTATTCCGGCGCTGCGTTGGAAGCAAGACGATATTTCCTTTGAACTGGCAGGGGGGATTTTTACCGGAGACGATAGGGGTGAGCTGGGTCAGTATCATGATAATGGGTTCCTGCGTTTGCAGATGACCTATTCGTTTTGAGGGACTGGGTGGGGGATAGCGCTTTCGGTGGTCTACCGTCTGGGGAGCGAGCCTGCGTCGGCTCTGTCCACCGGAGCGTTAAGCCTCGAGGAAGCGCGAAAACCGCTTTTTGCCTTTGCCATGCTGGAAGGGGTGTCCCTGATTCTGCTGGACGAGCCTACCAATCACCTGGACACAAACGGCGTATTGGCTTTTTAAGAAGCGTTTTATCTTTAGGCTTACAGTCATCGTGGCGCAATAGGCGAAGTAAAGACCCAGCTACAGGTGATATAATAAAAAGATGAAAGAGAATGATGGAAGGAAACTAAGCAAAGCATCGCAGGAGCAAATACGGATTACCACCGTCAAGCGAGTAAATGAAGGAGTCGCTTTTCATGCCACCTCCAACGCCTTGAACTCACCTGGATCGGCAAAGACTCCCGCCCCCGCCTCGAACCCCGCATTCTCCTGGAAGACCTCGCCAAAAGCCACCACGCTCAGCACCGCACCGGCAAAAAAGACATCTTCGACAACCGCATCATCTTTGGAGACAACCTCCTCGCGCTCAAGGCGCTGGAATAGGAATTTACCGGTAAGGTGAAATGCGTGTATTGACCCGCCGTATAATACTGGAAGCGCGTTTGAACATTGCGATGATGGCATTGAACATTCAATATGGCTTGGACTTATGCGGGATAGAATGGAATTGCTGCATAGACTTTTAGCTAAAGATAGTTCAATATGGATTTCAATAGACGATAACGAACAGGCATATTTAAAAATAATGATGGATGAAATATTTGGGAGAAATAATTTTGTGGCGAATGTTGTTTGGCAGAAACGTACATCTCCTGATAATAGATTGCGTTTGGGAAATGCCCATGACTTTATTTTAGTGTATACAAAAACTGAAGGTATTGATAAAAACTTTAATCAACTTTCTATCAATGATTCTCGAAAAAATAATTTTAAAAATCCAGACAATGATCCACGAGGCCCTTGGGCTTCTACAGACTGTACAGCACAAGCTGGACATGGAACAAAAGATCAATTTTATATTTTAACAACACCATCAGGCCGTATTATTGAATTACCAGATAGTCTTTGTTGGAGATATACCGAAAGACGGATGAAAGAAGAAATAAAAGCTGGGCATAGGAAAATCCCGGATACTTGTATGAATCGTTTGTTAGTGGCGAGATGGTAA
>JAITNP010000184.1 GCA_031290455.1 Treponema sp.
ATAACCATAGCCATTTCAATGATCGTTTATGATAACCGGGGACAAGATATAGGGGTCGTCTCGGTGGAAGTTACGGTGAATTCCCTCGAAACCATGATCCAAAGCAACGCTGCATCCAATACGAACACCTTTCTCTTGAATAAAGCGGGGCTTTTCATTACCAACCCTGATAGTAAGGCAGTCATGCAAAAGGATTTTTTTACCGAATTGGGGCTTGAACACCGCCGGCATGAGATACTGTCCTCAGCTTCGTTTTCCACGATGGACAACGGCCTGTTCATCTCTTCGGTGGGTATCCCTAATGTAGACTGGGTTCTCGTGTCAACGATTCCGGTATCCGTGATTTTTGTCGAGGTGAACCGGCTTCTCATCATACTGATAAGTATCAGCCTGGGACTCCTTGCCCTTGCCACCCTCATAGCAATCCTCCTTACCCGCCGTATGGTGCGGCCCTTACGGGACTTGGAAGTCTTTTCCACCAGTTTAGCTCAGGGCGATTTTTCAGGAACGACCCCTGATTATGGAACCGCCGAGACGGCGCGGCTTTCCCACGTGTTTAACACGATAAATGAAAATATTTCAGCACTGGTTAAAAATATCATGAGTTCCTTTGAATCCATGCAAACCTACATGCAGGAATCTCAAAAGGTCATGACCCAATCGGCTGCAGCGACAACGGAAATTACCGATTCGATTCATACCATTGCCGCTCATATCAAAGAAGGCGCTGATATGAGCGGACAAAACACCTGTTCCATCACACGTATTGATAATGAAATTGCGGCGTTCAACAAGATTGTCACTGAACAGGCAAATCAAATCTCGATTGCATCGGCGGCCATTGAAGAGATGACCGCGAACATCGGCTCCATAGAAAAAAACATCAGTGCCTTGAGCGATCAGATTGCAACCCTGGTAAAAAGCTCCAACGCGGAACATGAGCATATTATCAAATCCACTGAAGCGGTTAAACGGGTTGATATTGATTCGGAAGCGCTGGTTGAAATGAACAAGATAATCGCCGGTGTGGCGAATGAGACGAACCTCCTGGCGATGAACGCGGCCATTGAAGCGGCTCACGCAGGGGATGCGGGCCGGGGATTTGCAGTGGTGGCCGATGAGATACGGAAACTCTCAGAGACCACCGCGAAACAGGCAAAGAGTTCAAGCGCAACCCTTTTGGTAATAAAGAAAAGCATCGACGAAATTGCCAAATTATCAAGCATTATCGAAAACTCCTATTCCCAAACGAATAGCCTTATCCTTGGTATCGACCGCGTTGCGATGGAAATCAAACAGGCCGTAAAAGAACAAGACTCAGGTTCAACACAGATACTACAGAGTCTTGAGCGGATAGAAGGAATTACCGGCCAGGTACGGGGTAGCGTGGGAAACATTAAGACAGAAGTGGATAAATCCAGTGTTGTTTCAAAAGAATTGTCCGCGAGTATGACGACGATAGAGCGGCAAATCAACGACTGTGCGGAACAGGTTTCCGCCTCATCCCGTTTAGCCTGTACTTCGATAGCGCATAATACCGAAGGGATCGACGCCCTCGGCATGGCAATTAAACAGATTACGATTAGAGAATAGATAATAGTACTTTTCTTTTGTTCAATAGCTGTTCTTTTAGAAATATTGCAATTGATATTTTTGATGTGGTGTTCTTATGAGGAACTGCATTGGTAGAGAGTATACTGTATAACTATTTCATCAAAAGGAGATTATTTTATGGTGAATGAGTGCAAATAGAAATGATGAGAGTGATGGCAGGTCAGAGAAAGCCGCCTTTCAGACTCTTACGAAAGCGGTTCAAGCGGCATCTACCGGAACTCAGAAGGACATATCCTTCATGTACCGAAAACCCACATTGACCAAATCCCCGTGCATCAGGATAATAGCTTTACATGAATAAGTTCATTTTTGTCTCAGGGGGCGTATGTTCAAGCCTGGGTAAGGGAGTGGCCGCTTCTTCCCTGGGGGCCTTGCTTGAGGGCCGGGGGCTTAACGTCCGTATGGTAAAATGCGATCCCTATATCAATGTGGATGCCGGCACCATGAGCCCCTATCAGCACGGGGAGGTCTATGTTACCGATGACGGGGCGGAAACAGACCTGGATTTGGGAAACTATGCCCGTTTCACCTCAGGCGCTCTGTCCAGGGCCAACTCAATTACTACCGGCCAAGTCTACGAATCGGTGATTCGCAAGGAACGGGAAGGCCGGTACCTGGGGCGCTGCGTCCAGGTTATTCCCCACATCACTGACGAGATCAAAAGCCGGATCCTCGCAGTGGCCAAAGAGGATACCGATACCGATGTGGTCATCGTGGAGATAGGGGGAACCGTGGGAGATATCGAATCCATCCCCTTTTTGGAGGCTGCCCGGCAGCTTATTCATGAATCAGGCAAAATCAATGCCCTTTCCGTGCATCTGACCCTCATCCCCGATGTCGCCGGGGGGGAACTCAAGACCAAGCCGACCCAGCATTCGGTTAAGGCCATGCAGGAACAGGGAATACAGCCGGATGTGCTCATCTGCCGTGCCCCGATCATGCTGGATGAACCCACCCGCCGGAAGATCGCCCTCTTTACCAATGTAGAAAGCGATGCGGTATTCTCTTCCTACGATGTGGATACCACTATCTATGAAATACCCCTCATCTTTTTTAAGCAGAAGCTGGATCAGGTGGTGCTGAAAAAGATGGGGGTTGAAAGCCGCCATGCGGATCTGGATTCCTGGTCTTCCATGATGGAGCGATTCGCCGCCCGGAAAGGAACGGTCCGTATCGGCATTGTGGGGAAGTATATGGACCTCCATGACGCCTATAAGTCGGTGTACGAGGCCCTGTTTCACGCTGGTCTTGAAGGGGGAGTTGCGGTGGAACTGGTCAAGATCGATTCTTCCCGGCTTGAGGAAGCGGAGGCTGAGGAAAGCCTCTTGGGAATCGGCGCCCCCGAAGGCAGGATTGACGGCATCCTCGTGCCCGGCGGGTTCGGTCAGCGGGGCATCAACGGCATGGTCAAGGCTTCGACCTGGGCCCGTACCAATAAGATCCCCTATTTCGGGATATGTCTGGGGATGCAGATCATGGTCATCGACTGGGGGCGGCATGTACTGGGTTGGGAAGACGCGGATTCCACGGAATTCAACCATGAGACCAGGCACCCTGTGATAAGTCTCCTGGAAGAACAGGTGGATGTCACGAATTACGGCGGTACCATGCGGCTGGGAAAGAGCGAATCCGTGGCGGAACCGGGGACCCGCCTCTTTGCGGCGTACCAGGTAAGAAACATCTTTGAACGGCACCGGCACCGCTATGAGTTTTCTAACACCTACCGTAAGGAAATGACCGAATCGGGCCTTCGTATCGGCGCCCTTACCCCGGATAGGAGTCTGGTTGAATGTGTAGAATGGCCAGACCATCCCTGGGGCCTGGGGGTGCAGTTTCATCCGGAGTTTAAATCCAAGCCGACTGCGGCAAGTCCGTTGTTCAGAGACTTCATCGCCGCGGTCAGGGATAGGAAGCAGTTGCAAGGATAAACCCATGGGGCGTGCGTTACTAATTCCCCTTATTGTTGTTATCATGGTAGGTTCTTTCGGGAGTTGTACCTTTGATTATGGGACATCCGAATCGGAGCGTGAGGATCAGCCTGATATTGTTATGAAAGATGTGGAATATGTCCGGGTTCGGGATGGCGATCCCCTGGTACGGTTTACCGCGGAATCGGCGGAGCGGTATGAAAAAAGCCAAACCATGGAATTGAAGAACTTTTCGTTTGAACAATTTGAACATCACGGTGACGAAGTAAACGCCGTCGGCAGGGTGGGAACCGCTTCGGTACAGCTTGATTCAGGAAATATACGCATGGAAGACGGTGTCCGGCTTGAGGTCGAATCCGAGGATATCACCATTGAAACCCAGCATCTTGATTGGCAGGATAAGGAACGGCTTCTCGCCAGCGGAGAAGCGGACCGGGTGGAGATCTGGCGTTCCGATGGGACGAATTTCTCAGGTCAGGGATTTTCCGCAAATACCCGAAACAGGACCTGGTCTTTTGCTTCCGATATAGCGGGAACCTATATTCATGAAGATGAAGATGAGGGTGAAACGATGGAACTATCCCCGGAGCCTGTACCATGAAAGTCCTTTTCCTCCTTCTTTTCATCGGTATTTCCCGCATCCCCGTTTGGGGGGATATCTTTACCTTTAAGGCGAACCGGATGACCGGCGGACGGGCAGCGGGAAAGGAAATTACCATTCTTATCGGCAATGCGGAAGTACGTTCCGACAACTTGCTCCTCAAGGCCCAGCGGATCGAAATTCAAGGGGATGATAATCAGTTCATTGATTGTACCGGCGGGGTATGGGGCCGGGAGGAAGACAAGGACATTTTGTTTCAAACCGACCGGTTGCGGTATGACCGGACCTTAAAGATAGCCCGTCTGGAAGGGAACTCCACCCTGGAAGACAAGAAAAATGACATTGTCGCCAAGGGCCGCTTCATCGAATATGATGATCAGGCTGAAATTACAGTATTCCAGGTAGCGGTCCGGCTTTTTAAGGATGAGATGGTATGCCGTTCCGAGTATGCGGTCTACCGCCGCACGGAAAAGCTCCTGGACCTTTCGGGATTTCCCGTGGTCTTTAAGAAGAACGATGAATTCAGGGCAGACCGGATCCGGGTGGACCTTGATACCGACGATGTTACCATGGAAGGTGCCGTTTCCGGTTCGATAAAGGACTAGCCCTGGTGGATGACGATGTAACCTACATCTCGGTACAAAGCATTGATTCCCCTGATACGCCGCCGGCTACCGGTAGGATGAGCGCCGAAAGTATACCGGATACCGTTGCCGTGGATGCCGGTGTAACCTACCTCTGGGTACAAAGTGTTGATGCAGCCGATACTAACCCGCCAATAGATACCAGTCCACCGCCGGATACCGGTACTGCGGCAGTAATAATCACTCCGGCACAGGGCGGTATAGCGAAGAACCTGACGCAAGACCTGCATGTGCTGGGGGTTTCGGATCTCCGTAAACGGTTTGGACACAAGGAGGTGGTACGGGGGGTTAATTTTTCCATGCATAATGGCGAAATAGCAGGGTTGCTTGGCCCGAATGGTGCCGGAAAAACAACTATTTTCTATATGATTGTAGGTTTTTACCGACCCTCAACCGGAAAAGTTACCATGGATGACGTGAATATCACCAGGAAACCCATGTACCGCCGGGCGCGGCAAGGTATCGCCTACCTCCCCCAGGAAGCATCGATCTTCCGCAAGCTTACGGTAGAACAGAATATCTGGGCCATTCTGGAAAGCCGGCGGGATATCCGCAAGGCTGAAAAAAAACAGCGCCTGGAATCCCTGCTTGAGGAATTTGGCATAACCCGGCTCCGTCGCCAATACGGGTTTACCCTTTCCGGCGGCGAACGGCGGCGTACCGAGATTGCCCGCGCCCTTGCCACGGAACCGAAATTCCTGCTCCTGGATGAACCCTTTGCGGGGATAGACCCTATCGCGGTATATGAAATCAAACAGATAATCCGGCGGCTTGCGGAGAAGGGCATCGGCATCCTCATCACTGATCACAATGTTCGGGATACGCTGGAAATAACCACCGAAGCATTCATTATCAACGCTGGTACTATCGTTGCCCGGGGAGACCGGGATGTTATCCTTGCGAATGAAATGGTGCGGAAAGTGTATTTGGGTTCAGAATTTCGTATGTGAAGTATCAGTACTGTTTTACCTGCTATACGCCATAGTATTGTTTATAGCATAGTAATGTTCAAAATCACAATCATTGTGCAATGATTATTATTAACACTCGAATTATTTTTAAAATATTGACAAAAACACTATTGACAAATTAAAACCATAAACAGTATTATTACTATTAACAAAAGAAAAACTTTTATATTTAATAGTAGAAGTATTTTGTTATTTTAAAATGATATAAAAAATTCAAAAATAAGGAGAGTTTTATGATATTATATGATTTTTTCTATTATCATGTTTTAGGGGGGGGGGGGGGGGGGGGGGGGGGGGGGGGGGGGGGGGGGGGGGTGGGGGGGGGGGGGGTGGGGGGGACCTGTCTCTAGTACGCGATCCCTTTCCGCCCGCAAAGCCAGTATTTACCGGCATCGCAGCGTTTCCGCACCCTCCCGGCACGAAAGAAAAACCACGCGTTTCACAAGAGTGAAACGAGACCTTTTCGGCGCGGAGTGCTGTGGAAGTTGAGTAAGACATGATGGACCAAACGAGACCCAACATGTGAGAAATCTCGCGGGCGTCAACCATCTTTTTCGCGGGGGGAAGGAGGGGAAAAATCCCGCCCCCCCCCCGAATCGCCCCCGCCACCATTTATCCTAAACGTGGATACACCCTAATCCATCCGCCTCCCCTCCGCTTCCCCTCATCTCCTCCCACTCTTCCCCCTCCTCGCCCTTCGCGAAACTGAAGTTGATCAGGCTATTCAGACCCGCATGTGCGCTACGGCGCGAGACTGGGAGCGCGGCCAGGATGTCCGCATACGAGCAAGCTGGGAATGACA
>JAITNP010000132.1 GCA_031290455.1 Treponema sp.
GCGGCCAGATTTGCCCTTTACCGGTTTTCTGAATACGTGATAAAAGTCCATTTTCCTGCTCCGACTTGACATTTACTTGACATATCCCGCCCGGCCCGGCGACGACTTGTCCGTAAATCGTTGTATAGCAAGTAATTAACATCGGGCAAGTGGGATTTGAACCCACGACCTCTTGGTCCCGAACCAAGCGCGCTACCCCTGCGCTACTACCCGAAAAACCATATCTTACATCAATTGAAGCACTATTTTAGTTTATAGTATATCATAGCTGTTTGTCAATACATTAAGATGGTATCATCGTCCAAGTATGGAGGATAAGGATGGCAACCATGGCAGTAGCATGTCCGACTTGTGGTAACTATCGTAAAACGGGGTAAAGGGAGAAATGGGATACAACGCTAAGTACCCAAGGGTTTCAGCTTGAATATACCTATAACGCCTATAAACCCGGTATAGACCAGCAAATAGTGGCGATGGCGGCAAACGCAAGGGGTATACGGAATACCGCTCGGGTATTACACATAACCACCTATAAAGTGATGGATGTATTAAAAAAGAGCCTCGATCCTTAGGCAGGTAAATCCTGCTTCCATGACAATTGGTGTAACCTATAGATTTTATGGTGTAAATTCCGAATCAAGGTCGAGAAAAATATAGAAAAAAAATTGACAGACAGATATTCCCATGTTATTCTCATAATACATATTATTTATGGAGGAAAGAAATGAAGCTTACGAAAGTTTTAGCCCTTGGTTTAGCGGTGTTTTACGCCACGGGGGGTGTCTTTGCGGGTGGTACCAAGGATGGGGGCAGCCCACAGGGTGGTGGTGCAAGCCCTGGGGCAAAACCTATCACCATCAAAGTTGGGGACAACTGGGGTGTCACGCACCCGATGGCGGCGGCAATGGATAACATATTCAAGGCCCAGGTCGAGAAAAATACCAACGGCGCCATTAAAGTGGATGTGTATCATGACGGCACCCTGGGTAACGAAGGGGACCTTTGGAACGGCGTCCGAAACGGGACCATTGAAGTTGCCATCGTCGGTACGCCGATGAATCAGGAATATCCCACGATGATGATTTCTGACTGGCCCTTCCTGTACCGGGATATCGCCCATGCGAAAAAAGTCTGGACCGGTCCGATTGCCGACGAAGTTAACGCGGAATTCCATCAAAAATTCCCTTCAGTCTATATGATCGGCTGGGGACCGAACAGCGCCCGCACTTTCACCAGCAACAAGTCGCTCGCTTCGGTTGACGATTTCAAGGGTCAGAAGTTCCGTATGCCCGGCAATCCCATTCATGTGGGAATCGCGGAAAATTTGGGCGCCAGCGCCCAGGTTATCCCCCTGGGGGAACTCTTCTCCGCCCTGGAAACCGGGGTTGTTGACGGCCAGGATAACGGTATGGTTACCGTCATCAGTCAGGCCTTCTATGAAGTACAGAAATACCTCTATGAGACCAACCATATCGTCGCCACCCTGGAAATCCTCGTAAGCGCCCCCTTCCTTGATGGCCTGAGTCCCGAATATCAGAAGGTCATAAAGGATGCCGCAAAAGCAGCCTCTGTCCAAGCCTGGGACGACTACATGAAGAGTCTTGACAATGATCGCGCCTTCCTGCAATCCAAGGGTGTAACGGTAACGCCCTGTTCAGCCTCCGACCAGGCGCAGATCATCCAGATGATTCAGCCCCTCACGGACGGTTTGTACAACCAGTACTCGTGGGCAAAGCCCCTCACCGACCGGATCAAAGCGGTTCAGTAACGGGTAAAGACTGAAGGGTAATGCGCATCCAGCGTGTTATCCTTCATTTTTAGCGCTCTACCCCATCCCTTACGAGAGGAACAGCAGTATGAAAAAGTTTCTAGATGCTCTTTTTCGGGGTACGGAGATTATGATAGCGGTCTTTTTGGCTGTGATGATCCTCCTGGTATTTGCGAATGTGGTTGCCCGGTATGTATTCAGCAAAGGGTTTGCCAGGTCGGAGGAAATCGCACGGCTTTGTTTTATTTATTTAGTGTACCTTGGTTCCATAGGGGCGATGCGGGAGAACCGGCACCTCTTGATTGAATCGGTTTTAACCCGGGTGCCGGTTATTGCCCAGAAAATCATCTACACCCTGGTGCAGGGGTGTATCATCTGGCTTATGGTCATTCTGACCCAGGGCAGTTGGGGGCTGGTGGTGCAAAATCTCCGGGACCGGTGGGTGGCCACCCAGTATCCCACGTTCCTTGTCTATGGCGTTGGGATCATAACCGGGGTTGCCATCATTATTATTGCGCTGGCAAACCTGTTCCGGTTGATCATCCTGAAAATTCCGGTGCCGGAACTCATAGCGATCCGCGAAGATTCGGGCGAAGACCAAGCCGCCAGTGTGGAGTAGGGAGCAACCATGTCATTAGTAATCATATTTTTAATCTATCTCGTCATTTCAATCATGCTGGGCCTTCCCATCGCGTTTTCCCTGTTGTTCTGTGCATCTGCCACGGCCTTACACATTGGCGGGACTGCGACTAATCCCCAGATTATTGCCGCCCAGCTTATGCGGGGTACCGACAGCGTAACCATGATGGCCTTGCCCTTTTTTGTGATTGCCGGGGAACTGATGAACAAAGGGGGCCTTACCAAGCGGATCATTGACTTCTGCAACATCTTCGTGGGCCGGGTCCGGGGCGGCTTAGGGTACGTAACGATTTTCGCCTGCCTGATGTTCGCCAGCCTCGTGGGGTCCGCAGTGGCAAGCACAGCGGCCCTCGGCGCAATCCTCATCCCCATGATGGCCAACTCCGGGTATAACCGCGCCAAAGCCGCCGGCCTGGTGGCTTCCGCGAACATCGTGTCCCCCATTATGCCCCCCTCCATTCCGATGATCGTCTATGGGGTTTCCGCCGGGGTGTCCATTAAGGCGCTTTTCCTGGGAGGCGTTGCTCCGGCAGTCTACCTGACCCTGATAATGTGTATTACCTGGTTTTTTGTTTCCCGCAAAGACGCGGTTAAAACGGATGCGCCGAAACCAACCTTCAAAGCAACTCTCAAGATTTTCTTCAACGGACTCTGGGCCCTTTTGCTTCCCCTCATCATCCTCTTTGGGCTGCGGGGGGGTATCTTTACCGCTACCGAAGCGGGGGTGGTCGCCGTGGTCTATGCGTTTATCATCGGTGTTTTTGTCTACCGGGAATTAACCCTCAAACTTTTGTTCCAGGCCTTTATTGCGGCGGCAAAAATGTCTGCGGTGGTCATGTTCCTCGCCGCTGCCGCCCAGGTTGCCGCCTACATGATGACCATTTCGCGGATGCCCCAAATGATCACCCAGGCGCTTATTGTCTTTACCGATAAACCGATGCTGCTCAATGTGCTGTTGCAGGTAATCATCATTCTGATGGGAACCTGTATGGATGTGGTACCAACCATTCTTATTATGACGCCGATTATGCTGCCCCTTTTGAAGGCCGCCCATATCGATCTTGTGTATTTCGGCATTGTGTTTACCCTGGCAAATGTGCTGGGCCTGACCTCCCCGCCGGTCGGACCGGTGCTCAATGTTGCCTGCGCCACGGGAAAAGTCAAAATGGAGGAACTCATTGGGCCGGTTATCCCCTATTATATCGCCCAGATAATCCTGGTGTTTTTGCTGATATTTTTCCCCCAGTTAATTACGGTTCCCCTGAGTTGGATAAACGGGTGATGGATGCAAAGGACGATGTTCCAAAAAAGCAGTATCTTTAGGTAGGAGGTATACCATGAATAATATGAGCAACGACTACCTATTGATCTCCTATACAAAATTGGTGGATTTTTGCAAAAGGCTCTTTTGTAGCTACGGTTTCAGCGCCAAAGAGAGCGTATCGATCACCGAGGTGCTGCTTCGTGCGGATTTATACGGGATTGAGTCCCATGGCGTTCAGCGCCTTGTCCGGTATCATGAAGAGATTGGGTCCGGGGTTGTTGATGTGTACGGGAAGACAGAAATTGTGGGCGAAACTCCGGTTTCTACGGTGATTGACGCCCATAAGGTGATGGGCCAGCTTGCCGGTATCGAAGGGATGAACCTTGCCATGAAAAAAGCCTCGGTCACGGGTATCGGTATGGTTACAGTCCGTAATTCAAACCATTACGGCATTGCCGCTTACTATACCGCGCTTGCGGTGCAAGAAGACATGATTGGTATCTGCATGACCAATACCGAGGCGATCTGTGTTCCGACGAACGGCAAGCAGGCGATGCTGGGTACTAACCCCATCGCCTTTGCCATGCCTGCCGATCCCATACCCTTTTCATTTGACGCGGCAACGACCGTAGTACCCCGGGGCACCCTTGAGGTGTATGACAAAAACGGCAAGTCCTTGCCTGCGGGATGGGCTGTCGATACGGTCGGTCTCTCGACCCAGGATACCGGAGCGGTTCTCGATGCCATCATCGGGAAAAAGGGCGGCGGCGGAATTGCCCCCCTTGGGGGAATCGGTGAACTTTCAGGGGGACACAAGGGTTACGGTCTTGCCACCATGGTTGATATTTGTACGGGAATCCTGTCGGGGGGTCTCACCTCGAATCATATCAATGTTAAGCCCGGGGAAACCGGCATTTGTCACTATTTTGCCGCGATTGATTACGGCATGTTCGGGGATAAAAAAGAACTCAGGGCGCGGCTGTCAACATTCTTGCGGGAACTGCGGGATTCACCGAAAGCCGACGGAGCAGAACGGATTTATACTCACGGTGAAAAGGAAGCGGAAACCACGGCAGTCCGTATGAATGGTCTTATTCCGATGAACGGGAAAACCCTGCAGGAAGTACAAAATATCGCGGCGCTGCAGGGTGTCGTCTTTGATCTCTTGTAATGGAGTTATATGATGAAGATTGGTGTTGTTGAGAAACCGGGGGTATTAAAACGTGCCGAGCGGGATGTTCCATCAATAAAACAAGCGGATGAGGTACTCATCAAAGTAAAACGGGTCGGAATTTGCGGTTCTGATATCCATATCTTTCACGGTAAAAACCCCTTTGCGATCTATCCCCGGGTATGGGGGCACGAGTTCGTTGGCGAAGTAGTCGAAACCGGCAGTGCCGTGACCAAGGTGAAGCAGGGCGCTCGCGTCGTGGTTGAGCCTATCATGTACTGCGGCACGTGTTACGCCTGCCGGCAGGGCCGGGGCAATATTTGTGAACACTTGCAGGTCATGGGCGTTCACCGTGATGGCGGCTGTCAGGAGTACGTTGTGGCGCCTGAAGCAAATCTTCACCGCTTGCCCGATTCCCTGCCTTGGGACGAAGCGGTGTTGATCGAGCCGTTTACGATTGGCGCCCAGGCATGTTACCGGGGCAATGTGCAAAAAGGCGATGTCGTGCTGGTGATGGGTGCGGGTACTATCGGGTTAACCGCGCTGCAAATGACCAAACTCGCAGGGGCCACGGTGATTGTTACCGATGTGGTTCCTGAAAAGTTGGCTTATGCAAAAAGCCGGGGAGCGGATTACCTCATCAACGCGAAAGCGGAAAACATGATCGAAAAGGTGCGGGAAATCACCGGCGGCATGGGTTCGAACGTTACGATTGATGCGGTGTGCAACAAGAAGAGCTTTGAGGACAGTATCGAAGTTACCTCCGCCGCAGGCCGGGTGGTGGAGTTGAGTTTTAACGAAATCCCCAGCGAGATTGCCCCGGTCAACCTCATCAAAAAGGAACTGACCATTTGCGGTTCCCGGCTTCAAACCAAGCGGTTTCCCGTGGTGATTGACTATCTTACCAAGGGACAGATTTCGCTTGCAGGTTTTGTTACTAAAACCTATCCGATTGAGCAGATGATCGATGCCTTTGAATATGTTGATGCCAATAGCGCGTCGGTACGGAAAGTGGTAATTACGATGGAATGAAACCGCCTGCACAGTGCTGGAAATGGCAGAAAAGCACCATTGTTCCAAAAACACGCCGGGAGGAGGCGAAAAATCCCAAGACAGCCACGCTTGTTGCTACGCGGCGTCGGTTAAGTGGCTGCCTTGGGATTTTTCACCTCCTCCTGGCGTGGGTTTATTGTATGGATTTTTTGAATTTTCAGCGATTTGAAGCTTGAAGCGGGAAGCGCGGGGATGTTATATTTTCTAAGAGCTTGTATAATTTTCGTTTGGGGACCAGCCAATGGGAACATACAAAGAGTAGCGCCTCAAGTTCCGAGATTTAGTTACCAAATGGGAGTTATATCTTAAAGCCCAGGTTCCTGAATAACAGCAATGGTACGTTGAGTCGCTTTCAAAATACCGGCAATAGCAGAAAAGTTACCGGCATTTTGAAAGCTGACCTCACAAGGGTTTTGAAATCAAGACCGCCATGCTCCGGGCTTTCATCAGGTAAATGTTCGGGTATGACAAGGGCTTCTCATTGCCGGGAAGACAGATATCCTCTGGAGCGAGAAGGCCGGTATCGACTGCCCGGACCCAGGTTTTGCCTGCCAGGGCTTTGTACACCTTAAAGGTAGCCTGCTTATTCCTGGCGTTGAACATGATAAAGAAATCGTTATCATCCCGGTCGGCGAGGATATCCGCTTTGCTGCCGTCCATGCGCAGGGCAAGGCAGGTATCTATCTTGTCCCAGTCCGGGGTCTCGCCGGTTTCATCAAACCAACTGATATCCGGGATGGCGTTGTAGTTCCCACCCATGCCGGTATAGAACTCAGGGCGCATAAAACCGTGGTGCCGCAGACGGAAGGCGATCATTTCCTTGACAAAGCGGAAAAGGTCCTTGTTTTTTTCCATGAACGACCAGTCATACCAGGATATTTCATTGTCCTGACAATAAGCGTTGTTGTTCCCCTTCTGGGTCCGCCTCAATTCATCCCCCCCCAGGATCATGGGAGTCCCCAGGGAAACCATCATGGTGGCGATGAAATTTTTAAGCAGCCGCTCCCGGATCATTTCGATCCGCGGATTCGTTGAAGGGCCTTCAAACCCATTGTTGAAGCTGCAGTTCCCATTGCTGCCGTCCTGGTTATGTTCACCATTTTCTTCGTTATGTTTGTTTTCGTAGGACACGAGGTCTTGTAAGGTAAAGCCGTCATGACTGGTGAGGAAATTAATGGAATGAAAGGGCTTTCTTCCGTCTCGCAGGTACAGGTCGGAACTGCCCGCAAGCCGGGTTGCAAGGTGCCGGGTTTGGTGCACATCACCCCGCCAGTATTTCCGCACATCATCCCGGTAACGGTCGTTCCATTCCGCCCAGCGCCCGCCAGGGAACCAGCCCACCTGATACGCCCCTCCCGCGTCCCAGGCTTCGGCGATGATCTTGGTATTACTCAGCACCGGATCCTCGGCGATCCGTTCCAGAACCGGAGGGTTCTCCATGAGCTTACCCTGCTGGTCCCGGCCTAAGATGGAACCCAGGTCAAAACGGAAGCCGTCCACGTGCATCTCCATCACCCAATAGCGAAGGCAGTCCAGGATGAAGGTCCGCACCACCGGGTGATTACAGTTGACCGTATTACCGCAGCCGGAGTAGTTTTTATAATACCGTTTGTTTTCATCCAGTATATAATAGATGGTATTGTCCAAGCCCCGGAATGAAAAGGTCGGTCCCCGTTCATTCCCCTCCGCCGTATGGTTGAATACAATATCCAGGATCACCTCAAGTCCTGCCCGGTGCAGTTCCCTGACCATTTCCTTGAATTCCCGCACCTGAGCCCCGGGTATCTGATCCGACGAATAGGATCCCTTGGGTGCGAAAAAGGCCACTGTGGAATACCCCCAATAATTGACCAGCGGCATACCGGTCTGAGGGTTGATATGGGTAAGTTCGTGTGCATTGAATTCCTGGATAGGGAGGAATTCCAGGCTTGTGATGCCCAGCTCCTTAAAAAAGGGGATTTTTTCGATCACCCCCCGGTACGTTCCCGGATGAGCCACCCCGGAACTCGGGTGCGCCGTCAGCCCTCGAACATGGGTTTCATAGAGGACGCTAAAACGAAGGGGATAATTGAGGGGTACATCTCCCTGCCAGTCAAATCCATCATCAATCACGATGCATCGGGGCTGGATGGAGAGGTCATCCTTGGTTGAAAAGGAGAGATCGTTGTAGGGTTCTTGGGGATTGTACCCCATACATGCCTCAATGTCCCAACCCTGGAGGTCCGTGAGGGCCTTGGTATATGGGTCGATGAGGGATTTATGCACATTAAACCGAAACCCCTTTTCAGGAATATAGGGTCCGTCCACCAGATAGAGGTAGAATGCTCCCGCCTTAAGGCCCCGGATGCGGCAATGCCAAATATCGCCGGTCCGGTTCTTCTGTTTATCCAGATTCAACTTTTCATACGCGCTATCCGAAGCGGTAGACTCAAAAAGTATCAGGGTTACCGCAGTGGCATGACGGGAAAAGAGGGAGAAATTCACGCCGTTTTCAGTTACCGTAGCGCCCATGGGCAGCGCTTTCCCGGCCTCAACAATAAAATTTCCAAAAGCCATAAAAACATGCTATCACAGACACCCACAAAAGTAAATGAGAATTTAACCACGGACATAATTGTCCGTGTGGTCTGTGGGTCCGTGGTTTATTTTCTTCTCTAATTATCCGTGTAATGCCGAAGGATACAGGTTCTCCTGAGGCCGCTCTTCCCCCCTCCTCATGCCGTCATTTCGGGATATTGAGAGACCGTGCCAGAACCATAGTCCTCCTGGGACAGAAAAATCCCGGGGGCGCTCACGTGCCCGACGGGTTCTGGCTCAAAAGCTTGAGATCCTATCTCGTACCAGAACCCTCGTGTGAGGGCCCCAGGGATTTTTCTGTCCCGAATTGAAGCATACTCCCCTTTCTTTTTTTTCTTTTCATGGTATTCTATGTATGATATGCTATTCGGAGGGTTTTTAATGGCAAAGCAAAAGCAGAAATACGTTTTTTTCTTCGGTGAAGGAAAAGCGGAAGGGGACGCCGGGATGCGGGACATCCTTGGTGGCAAGGGTGCTAATCTCGCGGAAATGACCAATCTGGGCATTCCGGTGCCGCCAGGGTTTACTATTTCCACGGAAGTGTGCGCCGGGTATTACGAAAACAAAGAACATTATCCTGCGGGGCTTGAAGAGGATGTTTTAAAAAATTTAAAAAAGCTTGAGAAGATGATGGGGAAGAAACTGGGAGATCCCGATGATCCCCTCCTGGTTTCGGTGCGTTCCGGCGCGCCGGTTTCCATGCCGGGCATGATGGATACCATCCTCAATTTAGGGATGAACGATGAAGCGGTGTATGGGCTTGCCACAAAGACCGGCAACCCCCGGTTTGCCTGGGATGCGTACCGGCGTTTTATCCAGATGTACGGTGATGTGGTCATGCAGGTACCGGGTGAGGATTTTGAGAAAGCCATCAAATCCATAAAACGCTCCCGAAAGGTTCAGCTTGATACAGAGTTAGACGAATGGGATTTGGAAAAACTGGTGGCCAAATATAAGAAAATCATTAAAAAGCACACCGATAAAGATTTTCCCCAGGAACCTCTGGAGCAGCTCTGGGGCGCTATCAACGCGGTGTTCGGTTCCTGGATGAATGAACGGGCCATCAAATACCGACAGATCAATGAAATCAAAAACCTCAAGGGGACTGCGGTCAATGTGCAGTCCATGGTGTTCGGCAACTTTGGGGATGATTCGGGGACCGGGGTGTGTTTCAGCAGGAACCCTTCCACCGGGGAAAACAACTTCTACGGCGAATACTTGATGAACGCCCAGGGAGAAGATGTGGTTGCCGGTATCAGAACCCCGGAGGAAATCGCGACGCTGGAAGAGAAAAACAAATCCATCTACGATCAACTGGTAAAAATTAAGAATAAGTTGGAACGGCATTTCCGGGACATGCAGGACATGGAGTTCACCGTTCAGCAGGGCAAGCTCTTCATCCTCCAGACCAGAAACGGCAAACGGGCAGGAGCTGCCGCGGTTAAATCCGCCCTTGATATGGTGGCGGAAAGACTCATCGACAAGAAAACCGCTGTTTTCCGGGTCAGTCCGGATCACCTGGATCAGCTCCTCCATCCCATGATCGATCCCGATGCGCTGAAAGCCGCGGAATCCCTGACCCGGGGGCTTAATGCGTCCCCTGGCGCGGCCAGCGGGAAGATCGTGTTTTCCGCCAAGGATGCGGAGGATTGGCATAGCCTGGGGGAGAAGGTACTCCTCGTCAGGAAGGACACCAGCCCCGAGGATATTGGGGGCATGGTCGTTTCCCAGGGAATCCTCACCTCCACCGGCGGTATGACGAGCCATGCGGCAGTGGTCGCCCGGGGCATGGGTACTCCCTGTGTGGCAGGGGCCAAGGGCATTACGGTCCAGGCTAAAAAGGTGGTGATAGGGGACAAGACCTTCAAGGAAGGAGACTGGATAACCATTGACGGTTCCACCGGAGATGTGTATGAGGGACCACTGCCGCTGGTGCTGCCGGAAATTTCTCAGGACATGCAGACGTTCCTGGGCTGGTGCGACGACATCCGGGCCGCTTCGATGCGGGGGAATCTCAAGGGCTTCGAGGTCAGAACCAACGCGGATCAGCCGGAGGACGCGAAGCGGGCCTTTGATTTCGGCGCCCAGGGAGTAGGGCTGTGCCGTACGGAACACATGTTCTTTGACAAGGACAAGCTCATCCACTTCCGGGCCATGATCGTGGCGGATACGGTGGAGGAACGGAAGGAAGCGTTAAAGCAGATTCTGCCCCTCCAGCAGCAGGACTTTTTCGGTATCTTTAAGGCCATGGAGGGCCGCCCGGTAACGATCCGGCTTTTGGATCCGCCTCTCCATGAATTTGTTCCCCATACCAAGAAAGAAATTGCCGAATTGGCATCTTATCTCAAGGTAAAGCCCCGGAAACTGTTGCCTAAGCTTGAAAAACTCCATGAGGCCAATCCCATGCTGGGGCACCGGGGCTGCCGTCTCGCGGTAACCTACCCCGAAATATACGATATGCAGGTTGAGGCCATTGCCCTGGCCGCCGCGGAATGCGTAAAACAAAACATCCCGGTAGTGCCTGAAATCATGATTCCCATTGTGGGCGATGAAAAAGAACTGGCCCTGCTGCGTCCCAGCGCGGAGGAGATCATCAAAAGGGTGTTTGCGCAGGCCGGGGTCAAGCTGCACATCAAAATCGGCACCATGATCGAGGTTCCCCGGGCAGCGCTCCTGGCGGACAAGATTGCCGGGTATGCGGACTTCTTCAGCTTCGGCACCAATGATCTTACCCAGATGACCTTTGCTTTTAGCCGGGACGATGTGGCCTCCTTCCTCCCTGAGTATCTTTCAAAAAACATTCTAGAAGTGGATCCCTTTAAGTCCATTGATGAACCAGGGGTAGGGTTCCTCATCCAGTATGCCACGGGAAAAGGACGGGGAGTGAACCCTGGTCTCAAGATTGGTATCTGTGGCGAACACGGCGGCGATCCCAAAACCATCGACTTCTGTTTCCGGACAGGCTTGAGCTACGTGTCTTGTTCTCCTTTCCGGGTGCCTCTTGCCCGGCTTGCTGGAGCCCAGGCAGTGATCAGTAATGCTGTTCCGGATAAGGCGGGAACGAAACAGGGCCGGGGTAAAGCCGTGCAGGCTGATAAGCCGGTACGGAAAACAGGGCGGTCAACCGCATCGGATACATCGAAAAAGCCTAGGACATCCAGAAAGTCCTAGGTGATGTCAACAGGTTAAGAAAAAGGGTCCGTGGATGTACCAGTAATCCACGTTCATCTGCGGGCTTTTTTGCTGACATACTCCCCACGGCTAAGGCTAACCGTGCCCCACAATGGGTCACGAAAGCTCGTGAAAGAAGGAGCGATTCACGGGAAGCGAGTCTTGCATGGGCCGTGGCGACAAGGATTGTGAAGCATAGACAGCGAGTACAAAAGCCGCGTAAGAGAGCCTCGAAATGCGACCGCTTCAAAGTTGACCGGCGGGGCTGTAACGGCGCGCTGGATATGGTGATAGAAATACTATCCCCCTCCACCAGCAAACATGACCGGGTAACAACGTTCAGGAAGTATCGGGCCGCCGCATGGGGCGGGGATGAAGCGTAAGCTTTTACGGATTCATTGCGTCCCAGTGCGGTTTGAGTGGTTAAAAATCCAGGCCAAGCCGGTCCCCAGGGGTAATTCCGGCCCGGTTGAACCAACCTTGAGGCGCTTCCAGGGCATAACGAGCCGAACGGCTTGAGTGGATGGCGGTAAGGCTTTCCGGTTCCATGTCCCGAATTTCGAGGATCCTTCCCTCTGCGGAGATGAAGGCAATGGACAGGGGGATGCGGGTGTTTTTCATCCAGAAAGAAAGGATACTGTCCCGGTCAAAGACGAAAAGCATTCCTTTTCCGTCATCCAGGGTTTTCCGATTCATAAGTCCCTGGGTCCGTTCCGTATCGGCACGGGCAATTTCGGCGGTAATGGTTATCCGGGCGCCACCGGCTGTTTGAATGGATACTTCTCTTGTTTCAAATGAAGACGGATGCTTTGCTCCCCAAGCCGAACAGTTGACCGTGGTAAGGATGCAACCTAGCAGGATGCAGGAGATACCGTATCTATTGATAATCAATTAAAAACCATCCAAAAAATCTTCCCGCAGACGCACTTCCTTTGATGCATTGGCCTTGGATTCATCAAGGAGTTCATTAAAAACTTGTTTATCAATATACTTTACGGTCAGAGGCCGTTCAATCGCTATCCGGGTAGTATCTGATTCCCAGACCGCCTGTTTGGGGTCCAGCAAGCCCGGTTCCCCGTATTTTTTTACAAAGGAAGTGAAGACCGAATAGTGATCAACCAGTTCCATGTTCAGGGTAAAGGCCATCAAGAACACCGTTCCATCCCGGAGCTGAAAAAATGCCCGCCGGATAAAGGAGGGGCCGGTGGTTTCCACCAGGCTCTGCTCCCGGAGCGGCAGAAACGAAACATCCCGGTCTCCCCGGAAATGAAAAAGCGCATCCTGCTGTAAGACCCCTTTTAGGTCTTCAAGCCCCATACCCAAGGAAAGATCCCGGAAAACCCGGGGCAACTCCGATTCGGATACTGGTGAACCAGGGCTATCAGGAGGGTTGTCATTATCCTGGGCCCACCCCACGAGGGCGATACAGAGCACCCCTCCCAAGACAAGCATAACACGGAAACAGCCGCGGTATTTCATATAATTCCCTTCTATGATATTTATTAGAGTATCGGTAGATCCCTACCTTTTTTCAATCCGCAGGGCGAATTCCCGGCGGGCTTTTTCAAGCCGTTCCCGCTGTCGAAACAATTGGGTCTGGTCAATAATGTCCTGAATATCCATCACCTGGATAGTGTCATTAACAAACTGGATATAGTTATCTTCACGCAATTTTTCGATCACCCGGGTGCCATCCTGGGGGGAAAGACCTACCATGTGTACCAGCTCCTTGGGGCCAAAATTAAAGGTGTAGGCTTGGTGAATATTCGTGGGGACCCGCTCTTTTTCAAGCTGAATCATCAGGGCATCGTACATACGGCCTAGGGGATCGGTCATGAGGACATTCGTTAGCTGCTTGTAAATGAACCAAATCCGTTCGGCCAGCAACACGGTAAGCCGGGAGATAATCTGAGGATAGGTTCCTACTATCCGTTCAAAATTAGCCCTGGTTACGACCAGCATCGTACAATGCTCATACGCCACCGCGCTGGCGGACCGGAGGGCGGATTCCAAAAGCGCCATTTCCCCGAATATATCTCCCGCCTTAAGAACCGCCAGAAGGACCTCATTATTATCGACAATCTTAGCTATTTTCACCGAGCCCTTTTGTATGACATACAGTTCATCCCCCGGTTCACCTTCAGAGAAAATCATACAACTCTTGGGATAGGTCCGGTTAAATTCATCAGCCTCGAATTCCAAGATAACCGGGTTGAAATCAGCACATATTTGCATCATCCGTTCCTGGCAGCGGTCTACGTATGGTCCCCGGGGACAATGTTTTATATACTGATGATAGGCATAATAGGCCTGATTGTACTGCCCCTGTTTTTGATAATACTCGGCCACATTAAAAAGATGGGATGCATCATTATGGGCGGTATTTTTTAGGGTCAAACGAGTCAGGGCTTCGTCCAGGTAACGCATACGCCGGGAAAATTGCTGGATAATCTTCATGGCCACCGAACTATGCTTCTGAATAAGTTGGCTGTACTCTTCCTTTTGGACTGAAATCAGGGTTGTATCGGTTACCGCCTGAGCGGTCTCAATATGACTATGCCCGGACATGGTGGACACCACTCCGAAAAAGTCCCCGGGACCTAAAAGACCGTCCCGTTCCTCCGCCATGACCCTGCCTTCTTTTGAAATCCGCACCTTTCCCTGGCGGATAATAAAGAACCGATCGGCGTTTCGCTTTCCCCCCATGATGATATAGGTGTCTTTTTTAAAATTGACAAAGGTAAGTTGTAACGGCTCTTCCATCCTCCAGAGTATAGATAGCCCTTCTGGGCTTGTCAATCGGGGATATAGTGCTCTTCAAAATGCAATTCATAGTATATTCATATCGGTAAGCCGTTTTTCTATTGCTCCGAACTCAGATTTACCGATCTGCTCATGAAGCCATTCCACCAGTTCCCCCTGGGATTCGTAGCGATACTTCTCCAGGCAGGCAAGAGCGGTATCCAGTTTTTCCATGTCGTAGTTCTTGCTGGCATTGAGCATTACCGAAAGAATTTCCGGGTCAGGGGCGCTCTTTTTCGGTTTCTGGATTTCCTGGTCTATTTTTTCAAAGAATCCCTGGAGGTTTTGTATCAGGGTTTCCACCGCTTCGATAAAAGCGCCGTTATGGGATTTGATGAACTCCAGATTCCCCGCCTTGGCGGCCCCTTCCAGCGCCTCGGCCTGTCTCCCCACTGATTCAGCGCTGATCCCGTAGCTCGAACCCTTGATGCCGTGGACCGTAATTGCATATACGGACCGGGTCTCGGGGCTAATGTCCCGGATGGATTCCAGCATGGTATTGTTCATATAGGATCGGAGTATGGAGAGATAAGCTTCCTCATCATCATTGTAGCGCCTTAAACCCTTGGGAATATCCAGGCCCGGAATCTTTTTGTCCTTAAAAACCAGGAGTTCCTTACGTTTTTCATGGGGCAGCACTGCCTTTGAAGACAGCGCCAGTTCTTTTTCCCGTTTTTTATCCCGTACAAACTCATTGATCAGCACATCCAGCCGCATAATATCAATAGGTTTCGTAAGAAATGCCTGGAAACCGTGACTTAAAAACAGAGCTTCGTTTCCGATGATGGCATTTGCGGTCAATGCGATGATAGGTACGGTCTTGGCATAGTCGCCGCCGATTTCTTCGCGGATGATCCGGACCGCTTCGATACCATCCATGCCGGGCATCATGTGATCCATAAAAATGGCGTCATACCGTGTGTCCCCGTTATGGATCAGCTCGATGGCCGCAAGGCCGCTGGATACACAATCTACCCGCATACCATAAGGCTTCATCATACCCTTGGCCACATCAAGGTTGGTAGGCACGTCATCCACCACCAATACCGCGGCATAAGGAATATAGGTCCGCACAAACCGTTCGTTTTTATTACGCTGCTGTACAGTATACCGGAAGTCCGTCAGATTTTGAGCGATTTCTCTTCCGATGACCCCGGCGTCTACCCTGCGCTGGCGGATCCGGACCGTAAAAGCGCTGCCTTGTCCATATTCGCTCTCGACGCTGATTTCGCCGTCCATGAGTTCTACCATTTTTTTAGTGATCGAAAGCCCCAGGCCGGTTCCCTCAATGGTGCGGTTGCTTTTAGTATCCAGTTGATTGTAATCGGTGAACAGTTTGGAGATATCCTCCCGCTGTATACCAATCCCGGTATCCTTGACAACGCTCTTAATCCAGAGGTCGCCGCCTTCATCCTCGCTTGAGAGATACCAGTCCACGGTTCCCCGTTCAGTATATTTGAAGGCGTTGCTTAACAGGTTATTGAAGATCTGTTTGATCCGCAATTCGTCTCCAAAAAGACGGAAGGGCAGGTTTTCATCAATATGCAACTGGAATTTAACCGGCTTACTCCCGAGCCGGACCACGTTCACCGAAACCGTGTCGTTAATCAGACTGGGAAGTTCATACTCCACCGGAATTAACTCCAGCTTCCCCGACTCAATTTTAGAAATATCAAGAATATCATTGATAATCCCCAGCAGGATCATCCCGGAATTATAGATTTTTTCCAGATTAGTATGGGCTTCATGGGGAAGTTCCGTTGTCCCCAGTTCAAGTTCCGAAAGACCGATGATGGCGTTAAGGGGGGTCCGCATCTCGTGACTCATATTGGCCAGGAAGTTGCTCTTCGCTTCAGAGGCGGTTTCCGCGGATTTTTTGAGCTCTTCCAGGCGGACATTCTGCGTGTTTATATGTTCAAAAGGATGGGCGAGGTAGCTGGAGGCAAAAATGGCAATCAGCACTCCCAGCACCAGCACAGTGGCGGCGGAAATCAACAGCGCCTTGGTAACATTGACGAAGGGGTTTTCCGGCACCGGGGCCGACACACCCACATACCAGCCATCGGTTCCGCCTATCTTGGTATAAGCGCAGTACCGTTCCTCGCCATAGAGATAATATTTGCCGGTGCCAGCTTCGCGCTCAAGGATGTATTGATAGAAATCCCCCGCACTTTTCCATCGGATATCCTGTTTTCCCATTGCAATGAAATTTCGCCGCTCCGCTACCCTAGCGGTGAGGCGACTGGCAATTATGGTCCCCTCGCGGTCGATTATAAAAACAGAACCGGAATTCCATACCCGGAATTCCGATATGAAATCGCTCAAGGTCAATCCCGGGAGGACCGCTTCCATTACCCGGTTCCCCTTCATGGGAACAAAAATCCGGATAGCAATGCCATGGTCCGGGATCAATTCGGTGGTGGATATCACCGATTCCCCCTGGACCGCCCGCTGGACATATTCGCTCCCCACCTTGGGGGTGAACACCCCATCGCCGCCATAGTTTCTAATTTCCCCGTTCTTTTCAATGATCGAGACCGAGAGATAACCCCACACGCCGGAGACCTCCTGCGCCAACATGGCCGGATCTTCCGGGGAGGCCATCCTAATCGCGGCGGTCTCGGCTCCTTTTTTTAAAAAATAAAGATCGTCCGTAATCAGCCTCGCGGTGATTTGGCAGTTTGCGGACAAGTCGCTCAGAACAGCATCCCAGAAAGCCTGCTGGCTGATAAACAAACTCGGGAGCAAGCTCATCCCGCTGATAAACACCACAATAAGACTGATAACAAGCAATATTTTCACCCGGACTGATAGCATAACCCCTCCATGCAATCGTAGTAACGGCGCTTCTCCCGTCTGATACGGACCCTAAACACGCCCTGCCCAATCATCCCTCAGCGTTTGAAAAACTTCCACCAAAACCGGGTCAAAATGGGCGCCCTTGCCGGCAATAATTATTTTTTCCGCCTCCACCGGACTCATCACCGGTTTATAAGGCCGCTCGGAGATCAGCGCATCATACACATCGGCAAGAGCCATCAAGCGGCCTTCCAGGGGAATGTTCTCCCCCGTAAGCCCCAGGGGATACCCGGTACCGTCCCATTTTTCATGATGGGTGGCGGCGAAATTTTTTGCGTAGTCCAGAAAGGTATGCTGCTTGGTATTACGGGCAATTCGTTCAATGATCTCCACGCCGTAGGTAGTATGGTTCTTCATCTGATTAAATTCTTCCTCGGTATAGCGGCCAGGTTTATTCAGAACAGCAATCGGAATTCTGATTTTCCCCACATCATGAAGCTGGGCAGAAGGAATCAGGAAGGACAAATCCCAGGAGGAAATTTCATTTTTATAGATTCCTTCTGCCATAAGTTTGTCCACCAAAAGATTGAGATACTTTTGAGTTCGCACAATATGCCCAAAGGTAACGGTATCCCGAAATTCCACCATTTCCACCACGGAACTGATTACCGCGCTTTGAAGCTCCATGATCTGTTCAATCTGCGTCTGCACCATCTGCTGGAGATTTTCATTGTAATTTTTAAGGTCCCTTTTTTGAGAACTTATGAGCAGATGGTTTTCGATGCGTTTAAGCAGTAACGCGGGCGAAAAAGGCTTGGATATATAATCGACCGCCCCCAGATTCAGACCGATAAGCTCGCTGTCGGGATCTGATTTTGCGGTAAGGAAAATAACCGGTATGTCGGCAGTACTCGGAACGCTTTTAAGGGCCTTAAACACCGCATAGCCATCCATAACCGGCATTTCAATATCCAGCAGGATTAAATCAGGGCTAATCCTGGCCAGAATTTCCAACAGCCGGACCCCCGAGGGAATAGGGAACACCGTATACCGGTCTTTCAGGATTTCTTTACCCATATCCAGGTTGGTGATATTATCATCAACCATCATGATTATCTGCCGTCTATCCTCCATAAGCATATCCCCGCCTTTTATACACGCCACGCTGAGTATTGATTAACCAGCAGATTGCATACCCGCACCCAGGCGCCCGTCGGACTTCGGCCTTATGCGGCCCATACCCACTCTACCACTCCCCCGCACTTGTGTCAATCCGTCCGAGCAGGGGGCAATTCGCAGTGCAACCATAAACCTCACACGGAGCCACAGAGGGGCCGCAAGGGCCCTTTCCGGTACTTCGATATCGTATCTAAACCGGATTGCGCCCTCGTTGGGGCGCAGAAAACTATGCGAACAACGAAAAACCGGCTTCTTTTTCTTACCTCCGTGTCTCTGTGTGTGGTTTGTGGGTTTGTGGTTGAATTTCAAATCACCGTTTACTTCTTAACCGGATACTACTACCGGGCCTA
>JAITNP010000224.1 GCA_031290455.1 Treponema sp.
TAAATCACGGTACACCCCAGATCGATGAGGTCCCGTATCGCCTTTTCACAGTCGGCGTTCTCAGGGACATTCTCGATATAAGCCGTTTCGATACCCTTGGCCTGCAATGCCAGACGCCCCTTATCATGGGCCTGGGTATACCCTTCGTCGTTAATCGACCCGATATACACGAACCCCACTTTAACTGCCGGTTTTGCCGCAGCACCCCCTCCGGCATTCCCAGCATCCTTCTTGGCTCCCGCAAACGCGGAAACCGCCATTCCCAAAGCCAGGAGAACCATCGCCAGCTTTTTCATTGATTTTCTCATCATCCTCTTCCTCCATTAAAAAATTACCATAAAGAAGCCAACAAAAGCCGGTTTCTCTTATGATTACCTTTTTATAGAGAAAAATGAGAAAACAATCAAGGGGGGACGTGCATTTTTTTACGGGTTTCTGCATAAGGATAGGAGCAGGGCCTTGAATATTATAAAAAACAACCATATTATCTGAGTATGGCAGAACAGTTGTATTTGTTTAATGTTGATCCCGATATAAATACGTCTACAAGTACGACCTTTATTGATAATATGAGACTCCCTATTCATCGGTGGTTTCGGTATTCAGCAGGGTTTTCTGCCGAATGGGTAAAAAAGATTATAAAAAAATACGCGAAAACAGGCAGCATGATTTTAGACCCCTTCGCGGGTTCTGGAACAACACTTGTTGCGGCCAATGAATTAAGTATTCTGTCACTTGGCTATGAAAAGCACTATTTTGTACGCCGCATAGCTGAGACAAAATTACATTATTCTGTTGATTTTAATTATCTTGATAAATTATATAACGAAATAATAACTTTATCCGCATCTGATGATTTTGACTTTGAAACACAGCCAGATTTATTAAAAAGATGTTATGCACCTGAAGTGCTCGAAACATTAGTCTCGATAAAGAATAATTTCCTCAAGATAGCGGATAATACTTGTGATTTGTTTTGTGATAGGCGATTCCGCTCCTTATGGTGTTTATGCACCGGCAGATATATGGCTGGGGAAACTCGCAATAGCCGCAGGATTCAAATCATGGTTTTTTGAAAAAACGCGCGACAGGAATATAAAATGGAAAAACCGTAAACATTCTGTACCTTTAAAAGAAGGAAGATTGTGGATAAGAGGTTGATATGGCTGTTTCATACGCGCATAGATTAGGACAAATTATTGGAGAAAGCCTGGAATATGCCATTGAACCTTTTTTGAGGGAATTTGCAGATACTTATCATCTGTATTGTGACAAGAAAGAATACAGGCCGGCAAGATCAGGAACAAAACTAACGTGGGTAGATATAAATCAGAACAAGCATGATCTTGATTTTGTACTTGAAAGAGATGGAACACGGGAAAAAACAGGAATGCCTGTCGCTTTTATAGAATGCGCCTGGCGCAGATATACAAAACATTCACGGAATAAATCCATTTATTGGCGTTATATTAGCTGGAGAATTTACCAATAACTCATTAAAACAATTACAATCATTGGGTTTTTCAATTCTGTATTTTCCGTATGAGCATATAGTAAACGCTTTTCGTGTTATGGCACAGGTCCTGTTAGCTCGTCTCCTGCTTTTCCGCGGCCCGTAGTTTTTTCAATTCAAAGAAGACCAGCGTTGCGGTTAAGAAGAATGAGAAGCCGTCCGCCACGGGCATGGCGGAAACCACTCCCCGAAGCCCCCACAGTCTGCCGAAGATCAGCATACAGGGAATAAGCACAATAAATTGCCTAAGCATTGAAAGCAGGATGGATATCCGGGGACGGCCGGTAACGACAAATACATTGGCGGACACGATTTGAAAGCCATTAACCGGAAAGCAGATCAACACCACCCGTATCGCCCAGGGAGTAAACGCCAAGAGCACAGGACTGCCCTCCGGTGCAAAGATGCGCACCAGTATCCCTGGACATAATTCCCCCAGGATGAAGCCCAGCGTACAGATAACCGTGGCGGCGGTAACCGCCCCCAAGTACGCCCGCAATACCCGGCCAAACCGTTTCGCCCCATAATTATAGCCTAAGATGGGCTGCGCCCCCTGATTGATACCGAATATGGGCATCAGGATCAACATGGCGATGGATCCCACAATATTCATCCCCGATAGGGCTATATCGCCGCCGTTCGCAACCCCCAGGGCCTCCGCGCCATACCAACCCATGCTGATATTGTACAGCAACTGGACCCCGGACATGACAAACTGGAGCAGAAATTGAGCGGAACCAAAGGCCATAATCTGGAAGATGATCCCGAGGGACGGTTTAAAGATTTTGAGCCGGAGGCGGACCACCGCTTTTTTGCTCAGGCTGAAAGATACAATCCAGATGGCCGAGGCAAGTTGCGAGATGATCGTCGCCCAGGCAGCCCCTTGAACGCCCCAGTGGAATACAAAAATAAAGAGAGGGTCCAGGAGCATATTCAGCCCCGCTCCAATGAACATACCGATCATGGTGATCATCGGAAAGCCCTGGGCCCGGGTACAATGGGACAAGCCGAAACTCACCATCATAAACACCTGGCCATAGAGGATGATACGGAGATAGCTCCGGGCATAATTCAGGGATACACTTCCTTCCTGCGCTCCCAGGATGGACAGGATCGGGTCCAAAAAGATAAGCCCCAAGATGAGCATGAAGAGGCCACTGAAGGCCAGCAGAAAAAAGCAGTGATTCAGGGCATTTTCCGCTTCTTCCCGTCGTCCCTGACCAAGCCGCATGGAAATCATATTCGCCGACCCCACCCCGAAGAGCATTGCGAAGGCCATGCCTATGGTCATCAGGGGCAGGATCAGGGACAGCCCTCCAAGGGCCACCTCATTGACCCCCCGGCCCACAAAGATACGGTCCACCACGTTGTACAGGGCATTGACCAGCATCCCGGTAATGGCGGGGATGGAGAAGCGTAACAGGAGCTTACCCACCGGCTCAGTACCAAGCCGGTCCGCAGCGTCGGTTTGTGTGTTTCGTTTTTCCTTGAAACTGAGATTATTCGGTTTTAGATAAGCCACGGTGATTACTTCCTATTCAGTTCAGCATGATTTTCTATAAGATACCGATATCCTCACTCCTAATCAACCGGAATCCGCTACTCCGTACTTGCGCCAGGGGTATTTTCTGGGGTATGCTCGCTCTCAACTGGAGGATCTCTATGCAGCCAGATCAAAGACTCGCGGCCTTAGGTATTGCCATTCCCGAAATTGTACTTCCCCGGCCAGGAGTGGATCTCAAAAAATGGGCGGTTATCGCCTGCGATCAGTTTACCCAGGACCAGGGCTACTGGGAAACGGTGCAAAATACCGTAGGCGCCGCCCCTTCTGCCCTTAAGGTGATTTTGCCTGAAATTTACCTTGAAGCGGGCGGGCGGGCGGAACGGATCCGGCGCATACACCAGACCATGGACTCATACCTGGCGGAAGGGATCCTCACACTCCCCCGGCGGGGCTGCATCTACCTTGAACGGAGTACCCCCTATCATCCCCTCAGACGGGGAGTCGTGGTTGCGGTGGACCTGGAACAATACGACTGGAAGCCGGAAGCCCAGCGGCTCATCAGGGCAACCGAAGGAACCGTCCCGGAGCGGCTTCCCCCCCGTATGGCAATCCGCCGGGGAGCGCCCCTGGAGATCCCCCATGTGATACTCCTCATTGATGATGAGGCCGATTCCCTGTTGCCTGGTTTGGGGGAACGGGCCAAGAAGGGCCTGCCGGTGTATAACACCCCGCTGCTGATGGATTCCGGCGTTATTGCAGGCTGGTTCCTGGACCAGGAAGCTGATTGGGCATATCTCGCGGACGCCCTTGAAGGGCTTGTTCAGAATACCGTCCGTTACGGAACCGGGGGGGACACCGCTTTCCTCTACGCGGTGGGGGATGGGAACCATTCCCTGGCCGCTGCCAAGGCCGTTTGGGAAGAATACAAGGCTGCCCATACCGGGACACCGGGATTAATGGACCACCCTAGTCGCTGGGCCATGGTTGAGGTGGAAAACCTCTATGATCCGGGGATTAATTTCGAGCCTATTCACCGGCTCTTGTTCGGCCCGGACCTTACCGGGGTTCTGGATGCCCTTGCCCCGTTACCCGGTTTTTCAAGCCGCCCCATCGGCAGCGGGGAGGAACTTTCCCGGCTTGTTGGGGACCCTGGAGTGCCTCAAACCCGGCTTGGCCTCATCGCCGGCGCCGCCTTCATCCTGATTGAAACAGAAGCTCCAGGGCTTGCTACCGAAAGCCTTCAGCCTTTGCTGGACGCCCTGGTCAAATCCCCTCCCCATAAAGGGGTTCGCTATTCCATTGATTATATTCATGGGGAAACCGGGGTATTCCAGGGCAATCCGGAACATCCCGCCGTGGGGATCCTGCTGCCTCCGATTAAAAAGAGCGGCCTCTTCAAGACCGTAGCCCGGAGCGGCCCCCTTCCCCGAAAAAGTTTTTCCATTGGAGAAGCCCATGAAAAGCGTTTTTACCTTGACTGTCGTAAACTTTTTTGATAGGATATATATAGGTTTTTAATCATAACTTGCCGGCGTGGTGAAATGGCAGACACGGTAGACTCAAAATCTACTGGCCGCAAGGTCGTATCGGTTCAAGTCCGATCGCCGGTAAATCGCTACTATCCAACCGCTTAATGGTTCCTGCATGAAAAAAGTGGTGAATTTTAAGCAAAAATCGCTTGCTTTTCTTTTTTCTATGGTATATAAAATATGAAATTATATAAACCATGGAGTTTTTACATGAACAAGGCGCACGAGTCATTCTTGGCATTGGTAGCTAGTTGCAGCCTCGCAACGGTTGCGGTAGTCTTGATATCTATCTTTGTTTTCAGAAGTGCTCAGGCTTCTGTAGGGTGGGCTTTTCCTGCCCTGCTGGGCTTAAGCCTCCTCTTTGTGGGACTGGCGGCATATCTTCTTTTCAAATGCGGAAGCGTCTTGGAGGAAGATTTTCAAGCGGGACAGTCCCAAAAAGACCAGAACGCTCCCGCGCTGGTGCGCCTCGGCGGTGCTCCCCTGCGCTCCCTTCTTATATACGTCCCCTTATTGGTGGCGTATCTCTTGGCTTTGATTCCTTTGGCGCCTTTATTGGGGATCCGTGCTGAACAGCGGATTGCTGTCTTTTTCTTTCAGCTGGCATTTGGATTCCTTTCGGGGGCAGTCATTTATATCTCCGTGGATGGGCAGATAATACGCTGGTTGCTTTCCCAGTCCATTATCCGGTATCCCCGTACCATACAGGAATACCGGCAATCCCGGAAGTTATTTATTATTCCCACCTTTGTGATGCTTATGGCGGTTCTGCTTGGGTATTCATGGGTACTGCTTATGTTAGATGCAAAAGCGATGAATGACGCTGCCCTTTATAGCAAAACGAGTATCGCCCTCATTATAAGCGCTGTTATTTTTCTGTTGATGACTGCGGGGCTTACTATTTATTTAAGCAGAAATATCTCGACTATATACGAGTCGATTATCAAGCAGATGAAGCAAATTGCCTCAGCGGATAAGGACCTCAAACAGCGAATATCGATTGGTTCGGTGGATGAATTAGGATCCATAGCAGGACTGGTCAACGAGTTCTGTGAAGGACTTACCGCATCGGTGGTTGACATGAAGCATGCCCAGCAGAATCTGGCGGTCTTAGGAAAAGACCTACAATCCAACGCAATCGCCAGCAGTAAGGCGATGCACCAGATTGCCGCCAATGTCAGCGAGGTAAAAAACGAGGCCATGCTCCAGAACGACAGTGTAACCGAATGTTCCAGCGCGGTGGAGCAAGTGGCGGGTAATATCAACTCCATGGACCAAATGATAGATAAGCAGGCGAACAGTGTGGGTAATGCTTCCTCCTCAATCGAAGAAATGGTCGGCAATATCGCCTCGGTGAGTAATTCAATTAATTTGATGGCGAATCAATTTACCGAACTCATTACCCTGACCGAACAGGGGAAGCATGCCCAGGTGGAGTCTACCCAGAAAATAGCAATTATCGCCGAGCGCTCTACGGCGCTCATGGAAGCAAACAAGGTTATTTCCACTATTGCCAGTCAGACCAACCTGTTGTCCATGAACGCCGCCATTGAAGCGGCTCATGCGGGAGATACCGGGAAAGGCTTTGCGGTGGTTGCGGACGAGATCCGAAAACTCGCCGAGACTTCGGCAGAGCAGACGAAAAAGATACGCAATGAAATCAATCTGGTGCAGCAGGCGATTGCGGAAGTGGTTACCACCTCAAATGCATCGGAAAGTGCCTTTACCAAGGTTTCGGCGCATATCGGAGAAACCGATGCCATCGTGCGGGAAGTCAGTCATGCGATGAACGAACAGAAAGAGGGTTCCTCTCAGATTCTCACTACCCTGCAGGTGGTGAATGATGTTACCCTCACGGTACGAAAGAGTTCAAAGGAGATGAGCCTGGAAAATCGCACCATTCTCGATGAAATAAGCAGCCTAAAAAATTCTTCCCGGAAAATACAGCAGAATATCGAACACATCGCATCGGGCTTCAGCCAGATAGAAGCGGACGCTCAGCATGTTTCGGAAGTAGCGGAAAAAACCGTCAAGAATATCCACGATATGGAAGTTGTTATCGGGCAGTTCAAAACCTGAAGACGAGAGTCCGGCCACGCTGCATTAAAGGAATCGTACTGCTTGTACGGGATTTTTCTCCTCTCAGCATGGCCTCACTTTCCTCGATAGCAGCAAGGGTAATGGCGTTAAAGGGCGGATTTTTTGTACAAATTAGGACCCTGGTCAATTCCAACATAGGAGGTGATCCAGAAAGTATGCTGGGCTAGTAGATGACAAAAAGGGCAAAAAGAGATAGTATAGAAAAATGACTATAACTATACAACTCTACTGCCCCCATTGTCATAGTATGAGTATAAAGAAAAATGGA
>JAITNP010000096.1 GCA_031290455.1 Treponema sp.
GCCGCATACCGGAGATTCAGAACGTTAGAACTAAAAAAGAGGGGAACAAAAATGAGTATGTTTTTGATCCAATGGTGGACCCGCAGGAGACCGCTATAATTCTTTAAACACGAGGCAACCGAGACGGTAAGATGTTCTTGTTTATTCATCCAATGCATCCTAGACCTCAATAGGGTAAAAATGATAATTCATGTAAAATAACTAAATATTCCTTATAATTATCTTAATATCGGCAAATTGCTGATAATTAAATAGTAATATATAAGTCATTTAGCTGATTGTCAAGTTGTTTTATTGGCAATTAGCATATAAAACATGGATTTAAAGCAAATTTTTATTCTCAATCTCAAAAAATTTAGAAAAGTTGAGGGAATCTCCCAGATGAGTCTAGCTGAACGGTGTGATACCGCCACAAGTTATATAGGAGAAATCGAAATAGGAAGAAGGTTTCCTTCAATACAATTGATTGAAAAAATAGCCCGTGCCCTGAAGGTTGAGCCGTATCGCTTCTTTATGGATGAATCGAGTACTGATTGCGAGGAATTAGACGAAACCATCAATTTTCTGACCAAATTACCCAACTCAATCAGACTGGATATGATAAAACGCTTGAATACCGCGATATGCGACTGCATTCACCAGACCCTAAGCCCCTGACCCCCATGGTAGTTCAATCCGATGTCAATAGATTAAGCCGTGATCAGAAAACAAAGAACCCTCTGCTCATTCCTCTTTGTCTTCCACTATTTGCTCGTGGCCTGCCAAAAGCCTTTCCATTGGGCAGGATGTTCCTGGTAATACCGGCATTGTTCGGCGTAGAAGAAACTGGACTTGTCCTGTTCAATAAGGGCCTCAAACAGGAGAAGCGCTGCGGCAAAGGCGCCTTGGTAAAAGAGGTCCCGGGCCTCGTCGAATTGCCGGAGGACCGGTTCTTTTTCCCGGAAGACCGCCTCCAACAGGGGTTCATACACCGTAACCGGTTCATGCTTTCCCACCACGGCAACCTGGGCAAGTTTGCGCCCATAGAAAGAGCCGGCATGGAGGGCTTGGGTAAAGGTCGCTTCGGTACACATAAGATAGGTACCGAATTGTTTATTAAGCCCCTCAAGCCGGGCCGCCAGGTTTACCGAGTCCCCCAGCATGGTGTAATCAAAGCGTTTAGTGGACCCCATGTTCCCCACCACCGCATACCCCGTATTGAGGCCGATGCGGGTAAGCAGGCGGCAGCCGTATTGTTCCGCAAAGAAGTCCTGCCGCTCCGCGAGCTTCCGCTGACAGGCCAGGGACGCTTCCAAGGCTCGGGCAGCATGGTCTTCATGACTTATCGGGGCGTTCCAAAAGGCGATGATCGCATCCCCCTCGTATTTGTCGATGGTGCCTCCTGAATCAAGGATGGTATCGGTCATGAAGGAAAGATAGGCGTTTAAAAGCTCGGTGAGCTTGGTGGGATCCAGGGTTTCGCTGATGGTGGTAAACCCCTGCACATCGGAAAAGAAGATACTGATTTCCCGGCGTTCCCCCCCGAGGCTGAGAAGGCCGGGATTTGCGAGGAGCTGTTCGATCACCGCCGGACTGAGGTATTGACTGAAGGCGGATTTGATAAACCGTTTTTGGCTGCCTTCGGTGGCGTAATTATACAGGGTTGCCGCAAGAAAGGTGAGGACCACTGCAGTCATAGGCGCCACCATGGGGAGCCACAGGCCAGCGAAGGAGTAGGCGGCCATGGCGGAACCGGTTATGAGGATAAGCAGCACGGTCCCGCCGGTTATGGCGAGGGGGATACGGCTGGAATAGAGGGTAAGAAAATTCACCAGTACGATGGCGATGAGGCTCATGAGGATACCAACCCAGCCGGGGCTTTCATGGATAAAGTCCCCTTGCAGCATGTTATCCAGCATGGTGATATGCATGCCCACCCCAGGATACACCGACGATATGGGGGTGCTGCATATATCAAAAAGTCCAGAGGCATAGTAGCCAAAGAAGATGTGCTTCCCTGAAAAATCTTCCGGGGGGAGGAGTGGTTCTTGTCCCTGACGATAGGCTTCGGCGCTTTGGAGTATTTGGGCGGCGCTGTAAGGAATATACCGGGTCAGATCCCCCCGAAACCGAAGCAGGCTCATGCCCTGCTGGTCAACCGGGATGGTATAGGCTCCCCATGCAATGGCCCGCTTCCGCTCATGGTAGGTAATCTTTGGATCCATTCCGCCGACAAGGAGGGAAGCGGCGGAAAGCCCCGGCACCGCCTTGTTGTCAAAGCAGGTAAAGAGGCCTAGCCGGCGAAATATGCCGTCCGAATCAGGGGTTCCCGTAACCGTACCGATGCTCCCGGCGGCATCAAGCAGTCCCCCAATGGGAAATTGGGCGCCAATCTGTCCGTCCGGGGTATGCTGGTTCCCGTACAATAGATCGTACCGTAACAGCAGGGCGTCAAACTTATCCGGCTGGAACAGAGGCTTATCTAATTCCTTTGGCCAGGTAAGGCTTTTACCGGATTGGGTACTGAAAAAAACGGTTTGGACTACTCTGCCGAAATCAGCGGAGGCCTTAATAAAAGCGGCGTCATCTTCCGGGCCATACACCGAGGGTTCCGAAAAAATGACATCAAAGATGACCGATTGGGCGCCGGCACGCTGCATATAATCAATGAATTCGGCATAGGCTTTCCTGGGCCAGGGCCAGGACCACCCCCGTTCCTGGTTCGCCCAATCAATGCTTGCCTGATTGAGGAGTACCACGATAATATCGTCCGATGGCCGGGTGGTGTTCGCTAAAAGGCTGGCCCGAAAATCGTAGGTTTTATATTCAAGATAGTCAAAAAAAGCTGAAACCTGGGCCAGGGTTACCACCGCAAACACCGAGAGGGATATAAGGGCGGCAACGCCATGTTTTTTAATCGTGCTATTCCTGAGCCGCACGGAAACGATCCCGGCGAAATGCACGAGTATCTGGTACGGAGTACCTCGTAGCGGTCCATTTCGTATGACTAATGCGGAGAGCCGGAGCCGGGTGGGTCTTATTGAATCCCCCGGGATGGCTTGCCTGATTTTGTTCCAGCACGGTAAGCATATCGATAAGGCTTGAGGGTTCATAACCGGCGGAAGCTAACAAGGACAGGGCCGTCGTATCAGCCTCAAATTCCTGTTCCTGAGAATACCCGGTCATCACCATGGTATCAACAATATTCCTGACTGATTTATCAAACGTCAGGGTTAGATCTTGCACCTTGGCCGCGGCGGCGGCACTCTTGGCAGCAGCCTCAGCGATTTCTTGCAGGGACTGGGTCAGCCGGTTCATCTCGATGAGTTCCATGCTGTGCCGGAGCTGTAGGTGGGCTAACTCATGGGCAATAACCGCTGCCAGGGTATCTTCGGAATTGGCGCATTCCAGCAGGCCCCGGGTTATAAAAATATGTCCCCCGGAGGTAGCAAAGGCGTTGATCTCGGGGCTGTCCAGAATCGCTACATGATACCCATTGTAGATATCCGGTTTAGAAGAATTGATGGCGATGGTATTACAGATTTTATTCAAATAGCTGGTTAATTGGGGGGCTTCCGTATCAATTTTATAGGTTACAAGAATCGTGGCTCCCACTGCACGGCCCATATAATAGGCCGCTTCCGGGGATATCTCCCCGGTGGAAGCGGAAATAAACATATAGGCATCTCCCTTTGCCAGATGACCTTCGACAATAAAAGCAGATAAATCTTCCTCAGAAACCCCCAGGGATTCCACCAGGTCAACATCGGCATAATTGAAGCGCCCCTTTGCTTTGTAGGTATTTTCAACCGCCGCATTAAATCCTTTCCCTGCCAAAGCAATTTCACGAGCCGAAGCCGATGTTGTGTCCCCGGGAATGATACGTTTAGCCGTTACATTGGTGGATACCGTCCATCCACTTATTGGGGCTTGAGCAATGGAGCGGACTTCAAGCCATTTTCCTCGTTCTTGGAGGACCGCAACCTGATCCCCATAAGACAGGTCTCCCTGGTTGCTTGCAAAAAAATCGGTAGAAGATTTCAGCGACATGGTCTTTATCGCAACATACATGATTCGCCCCCCCAGGGATTGGGGGGTAACGCCGCTGATTATCAAAACACCAAGGAATACCAGTACCAGATACCGTTTAATGGATGTCTCTTGCATAAAAACCTCGCTTATGGGGATACCCACCTTAAATAATATACCACATTGTTTTTTTTATCCAGCAGGAGATACATGATTACACGATGTATCAGTGAAAGGACGTATGAAAGACAATACCTTTGTCGCGGAAAACGGTTATTCGATTCCCGACAGTGGTCAGGTCATTTCGGGATATTGAGACACGGCGCCGGAAACATAGTCCTGGTGGGGCGGGAAAATCCGTGGGGCGCTCACTTGACCGACGGGTTCTGGCTCAACAGCTTGAGGCCCTATCGCATCTCGTACCAGAACCCTAGCGTGAGCACCCCACGGATTTTCCC
>JAITNP010000099.1 GCA_031290455.1 Treponema sp.
ATCAATGGGAACCACAATGGCCCCGGCAAAGAGTATCCCCAGGTAGGCCACGGTCCATTCCGGGGAATTTTTACCCGTGAGGGCTATGGCATCCCCTTTCCGTATCCCCCTGCTATGCAACCACCGGGCCACGGCCTCTATTATCTTTAAGGATTGGTTATAGCTCAGGCTGATGCGGCCCGGCTCGTAAATGGTAAAACAGGACCGCTCCCCATACCGGGAAACGGTGATTTTAAACATTTCGGGAAGGGTTGGCCATAATCCCTGAAACGCTTTTCCCCGAAATGCATCTAAAAAAGCCCATGGTGTATATGCGGTACCCATGCTGATCCTCCGATACGGCAACTTTGACTATATGTGTTGGTTTGACACCAAAGCAGCCCCATGGTTGCAGGGACTGTGCAAATTCCTCGGTTGATAGGAAACAAGAGATAATCTATACTATATGGAAAGCCGATCATTGGAGGATGATAGTAACGTTTCAACAAACCATGAAAAATCCCTTTTTTTTCTGTATTCTCGCGGTCTTCATACTCCTTGGGTCCTGTTCCGGCAAGATCAATGGTTCCCTGAACGAGGACGGTTCCGCGGATCTGACCATACAGGCCGCCTTGGAACCAAGGATGGCTGCCCTTATCCGTTCCCTATCCGCCCTGAGCAGTACGTCCGGGGGACAAGGGGCAAAGCCGATCATTGACGGGCCTGCCATCGGCCGTTCCCTGTCGTCCGCACCGGGAATCAAATCAGCTTCTTTCAATAATACCAATGCCACTGCCATAGCAGGAGCCATCAGTATATCCCAGGTGGATACCTTCCTTGCCATACCGGCACACCAAGGAAGGGGGCGTTTTATCAGGTATGAACCGGATGAGCGCCACCTGGTAATCGAATTGGATCGTGCCTGGGCGCCTCAAATGCTTGCCCTTATATCACCGAATGTGGTGGATTATCTTTCCATCCTCATGGCTCCAGTAGCGACCGAGGAAGTCCTTTCCCAGAGGGAATACCTGGCGCTTGTCCGTTCCGTCTATGGCAAGGCCGTGGCGGACGAGATTGCCGTTGCCCGGATTACGGCATCCATCACGTTTCCCCGGCCCATCAGCGCTATCCGGGGGGGCGTTTCTTCCGGGAACCAGGCCGAATTTGATATTCCCTTAATAGACCTGCTGGTTCTCGAAACCCCGCTCAAATATGAAGTTTCCTGGAAATAGCCAGAGATGCGTTCCCCCCTCCTGCCCTCATTTCGGGATATTGAGAGCCGGCACCAGAAACAGAGTCCTCATGGAGTAGAAAAATAAAAAAAATGCTTGACCACGGTATTTTTGGGTGTATAATCATATTATATTTTCATGTTTTGCTGATCGATGGTCTTACCAAATGACCTACTTTTATGTTTAATTCAGCAGTTTCACTAAGGATATTAAGATAGGTGTATACTATCTTAAAGATATATTTTTTATACGAATGGGGGGTATTCATGGCAACAGCGAGTACAGCACTTACTCGAAACGAGGGTTCCGGGGGAGAGATAGATTTTCCTCAGAGCCTTGTTTCATTTATTGATGAATGGAAGGTAAAACCAGGCAGCCTTATCATGATTCTGCACAAAACCCAGGAAACCTTTGGTTTTATTCCACAGGTCGCCGCAGAAAAATTGGCCGTCATGACCGGTATTCCCTTGGCGCGGATCTATGGGGTTATCACCTTTTATCACTTCTTTAAGACCACCAAGCCGGGGAAGCATAAAATTTCCATCTGTCTTGGAACGGCCTGTTATCTTAAAGGGGGTGGAGACCTTATCGAAGAGGCCCGGAGCCTTTTAAGCCTCGCCGAGGAAGGGGTTACCGAAGATGGGCTTTTTTCCATCGATCCGGTTCGGTGTGTTGGGTGTTGCGGACTTGCGCCGGTTATGACCATAGGAAACGAGACCTATGGCAAGCTCACTAAGGCGCGGCTTCCGGAAATTTTCGCAAAATACAGGGAACAGGGTTAAGGAGGAGTTTATGGCAAAAGTAACCTTGGAGGAACTGCGGAAACTCAGGGACTCCGAAAAGAAAGAATTCAGGAATCGAAAAGGCTGTACTCACTACATCCTTACCTGCGGCGGAACCGCCTGTCAGTCCAATAAAGGGGTCGAGATCTATGAAGGCTTGATCGCTGAGGCGAAAAAGCAGGGCGTAGCGGACAAGGTACAGATCATTAAAACCGGCTGTTTCGGATTCTGCGAGAAAGGACCCATCGTCAAGGTACTTCCGGAGAATTCATTCTATGTGGATGTCAAGCCCGAAGACACGGCGGAGATCATCTCTGCACAGGTCAAGGGCGGCAAGGAAATCGAACGGCTCATGTACAAGAACCCTGACGGCACGCCGGCTCCCAAGAGCGGCAGCGGCCACTCCGAACTTCCGCCCATCGGCTTCTATCAGAAGCAGGTCCGGGTGGTGCTGCGGAACTGCGGGGTGATCAATCCTGAAGATATTAACGAATACATCGCTAATGACGGGTACGTGGCCCTTGAAAAAGCCCTCTTCCAATGGAAACCAGAGGACATCATCAACGAACTGAAGGTGTCGGGTATTCGCGGACGGGGCGGTGCGGGCTTCCCCACCTGGATAAAATGGGAGACCACCAGCAAGGTTAAGAGCGACATAAAATATGTCGTCTGTAACGCCGACGAAGGCGACCCTGGTGCGTACATGGACCGCTCCACCATTGAAGGGGACCCCCATTCTGTTATCGAAGCGATGACGATCTGCGGCAGGGCAATCGGCGGCCATCACGGGTTTGTGTATATCCGCGCCGAGTACCCCCTCGCGGTTCACCGTCTCGAAATCGCCCTGGCCCAGGCCAAAGAAAGGGGCTTATTGGGTAAGGACATCCTGGGTTCTGGTTTTGACTT
>JAITNP010000013.1 GCA_031290455.1 Treponema sp.
TTTCGCCTCGCCGGAGATGTTGATGAGGGCGCTTTCACCGGACGGCCAGTTACCGCTGGTGTAGGCGGTATTCACCGCGTCTACCGCCATCTGCACCGAGCCAAAGGGATTGCCCTTACTGCCAGTGCCATTCGTATCGTCGCCGCCCTGGGAAACATAGAAGTAGGGGAACCACAGGGTAATGCCACTTCTGCCGTTTTGCGGTATATCGGTGGAACCGCTGTCTCCGGCGTTGAAGGTTGTTGCCCCGACGCTTATGGTGAAATACGCCTTGGGACAGCTTATCGGAATCTTTATGAACCAGGCGTTGGCGTTGTCCACCGTGCCGATCGTAAGCGGCGTGATACGAGCCGCGTCGCTGTAAGCCTTGATGGTCATTCCTGCATCACCGTTGGATACCGTCCCCGCAAGATACACCTCGGAGACAAAATCGACCTCGGTAAAGGCGTATTCCGCCTTGGTTTCCAGTCCTGGATAGATATGGGCCGCGGTATAGGCCCCGGCCGTTTTTCCGGCGCTATTCTGCATGGTGATGAACACATCATAGTAACCAGGAACCACTTCCACGGACGTCTCAACCCCCCTGGCGGCCAGAATATCTATGGATTGAGCTGTCCCCGTTCCCACCGGAGTCAAATCTATCTTGGCGTCGCTTATCCCTGTGGATGGAAAATCTATTGTATAGGTGAAAATACCCTTCGCGGCGCCCACAGTATTAACCGCGATGGGCCTGATAGTTACTGCAACATCAATGGTTATGCCGTTCTCTACAATAATGCCAGTCCGCTCTCCGTAGGCCGCCGCATATTCAGCGCTATTGAAAGTGGCATAGCCCGTAACCCCTAGGGTCCAGGTTCCTACCGCAAGGTCGAGGTAGGTAGCCACCGGTCCAAGGGCAGCAGGGATAATCGTCATCGTATCCGTAGCACTGCCATTGGTAAAAGAAATCTGATACGTACTGAACACCGGCGTTTCGGGCAGGAGCGTCCGGACACCGGCGCTTCCCTCGGTAATCAAGACCCGCACCCGTCCGGCGCCCTTAGCCTGAAGTTCACCGGCCGCCGGTTTTTCCACCGGCGGATCAAAGAGATTGGAACAGCTTACCATCACGAGCAACCCTCCGAGCAACAAGCCCAAAGTGTATGGTATCCTACAAGTAATTGTTTTTATGAGCTTAAAGCTGGTGTCCCTCATTTTGTGTATGGGCATGGCGCTTCTTTTCCTACGCTCTTTCTGTTTTTATCATACATCAACCCGCCGCCGGGGTAAAGAACGGGAGGGCAGGGGGAATAATCCTATTCCCCCTCGCTCACCCTTCTTGCTAGTCCACCGTAAAGATAACCGTTTTTGAATAGGGTGGCTCATCGGAAGCGGGTATCACCCGGCAGGTGAGGATATGACGTCCTACGGTAAAGCCCCGGGCGGTCCTGGTGAAACTTGAACCTGTTGCACCGCTTATGGCGGTGGTTGCATTGTCCAGATACCATGAATAGCTGAAGCCCAGGCCGTTTCTTGTCGAATCATCCGCCAGGGTTACGGTCAGACTGGTGTCTTTCTCCCACGATAAATTATTGTTCTCCGACAGGTCCCCGGTAGATACTGGGGTCAGAGTGATAGTTTCATCTGCTGGTAAATCGCTAAAACTAACGGTAACGCCGACAATATTCATGGATAGCACAATACCCGCCATCCCGGTTTCCGGTATGGTAGCTACTCCTACGGTTGCCGCAGTTTCAGTATCCACATTACCCACCGAATAGGTCTTTACGGGGGTGGTAGTCGTCGCGGTAAGCTTAAACCAGACTTTCTCTGTGTCTACCGGAATACTCATGAGCCAGGGCATATTCACTATCTTTTCGTACTTGGTTCCTGTACTGCCAATAGTAGCATTAGTAACCGGAGTGGATGTGATCCCGTTAACCACAAATGTGCTACGCCCTGAGTCCGTATAGGCGCTCACCGTTACCGTTGCCAGCTCTATAGCGTTGGGGATGATAATAGTCGCCGTTCCCGCGAGGTACTTGGTAGAAACAAAATCGGCGACACTAAAGGTGTATCCGCTTATCACGGTCTCAAGTCCCGGATAGATGTGAAGTGCAGTGTATACCCCCGCCGATTTGGGAACCGGGTCGGAATTGATCAGGCTGATAAAGGCATCATAATAACCGGGAGCCACCACCTTGGAACCGGTTGCTGTTCCACCTTCGGCCAAGGTAATGGTATCTACCACCGTTAAGCTACCAGGTTCACATAACGTCAGAGTTCCGCTCACCCCGGTCGCCGGGTAGGTGATGGTATAGGTAAGAATACCATCATCGGCGGTTCCCCAGGCCGTTTCTGGGATGGGCCTGATGGTTACCGCTACATCGGCGGCAGTTCCCGCGCTTATGGATACCCCGGTTGCTTCTCCATACGCCGCTTCATACTCAGTGGCGCTGAAGGTGGTATACCCCGTAATTGCTACCTTCCAAGTCCCCGGATTAAGTTCCACCACCAGCGGTTCAAGCGCCCCGCCAGATTCATTTGCAGTCGTCGTGTTCACCGTCTCCGTAATCGGCCCTTCCGACACATCGGTGCGGGTAAAGTCAACCACATACTTGCTGAAGGTAGGCGTACTGGGCATCAGCGTCCGGGCACTATCCCCGCCGCCAATCAAGACCCGCACCACCCCTTTGCCTTCCGTAATGACCATCGGCTCTTTCGAAGTGCTATCCCCCTCTTCTGCTTGCTTGGGATCGACTAACTGTGTACATCCCGCAAGCAGTAGGGCTAAGGTAACTAATCCTGTGGCCATAAGCCCCAAAAATCCAACCGGTCCTTGTTTTTTCGACTCTTTCATACAAAATACTCCTTGAGTTTTCCCAGTCTAATCAATCTGGCTCTTACTCCTTATTCTGTTGTGTGATTCATAGTTGTATGTTATACATAGTACAAAAGGTAAACCAAAAAATCAATAGGGTTAGTTCAAAATGGAAACGAAATTTTTACGAATGAAGGCTTCTTCCAGATGACGGCTCATGTCAGGGGATGAGGAGGCAGAACGATATTGATGGAAATGCCTTCTGGTTTTAGCATCACCGGACAATCGCTTCGGACACGGAGGTCCTGTCCTTGGTATAGACCCGGTTATGATTATGAGGATCCAAGATGCGCCGGCCCTGGTAAAAGAACACGTACTGATACACCCCCGGGGGCAGAGGAAGGGTGAGGGAGTAGGCGCCGGGCGTCAGTTCCTGCAATGGGTACATAAAAGGATCCCAACCATTGAAACTGCCCGCCACCGTAATGGTTTCACCCGGTGGACCATTATAGGTGAAACTGAGACTGCCCGGAGGGGCATCAAAGGTAGAAGGGGCCTTTTTTAAGACCGGAACCGAGAGCATTGAATGGGCCATCCCCGACGCATCCACCCGGTAGCGGGGGTTCGCAGGGTCGGTGGTCCATAGGCCATCAATGACCATCCGGTATTCCAGTTCCTGGATACCCTCTGGTACCGTATACACATGGAACAGCAGCCCTGAATCCCGGTAGAGGATAGGCCCTTTCTTTTTACTGGAGTCCGATCCGGTGGGAGCATCCGGGGGCACGAGGACTTTTCTAAACCAATACACCTTTGCAAAGCCCTCATGGGCAAAGGCAATACCAACCCTTCGGTAGGAAGAAGGAGCGGTGAATATAACACCGTCTTCATAGATTTCCGGCATTCCCGGCCCAGCCAGGCTCAATAAGTGATCAATAAATTGATAAGATTCTGTATCTACCGCTCCAATAGTGCCGATAATAGTCATAAGGAGCAATACAACCGTGATATTTTTCATAGGTTCTTTACAATTATCGGTTGATACCCCAATATCTTAATATGCCGTCATTAAAAGCGCTCGAAGAATTTAGAACTTCATTCCGCAGCATTGGTAATGAAGTCGACGTATTTGCTCAACAAAATCTTCCTGGGGAAGACCTTGAACTGCCGGATGCTAAACCGGCGGTCCCGGCACCCGCTGCACCCAGCACACCGGCTTCCGGTAATAAGGATGCTGCGGATGATATTGATTTCACTGATTTCGTGAATACTTCAGGGGATATGCCTCCCGATATAGCTCCCTCCGATCCAGAGATGACTGAGGAGCTTGGCTTCCCGGATATTGACAATCCCCCCGCAGAGTCCCCGGATGAAGAAAATCAGGTTCCTCCCGCCGAGGAAGTGGATGACTTCTCCCTGGAAAATCTCCCCGGCTTTACCGCGAATCCCCCGGAGGAGCATGACGGGGTGGAGACTCCGGCGGACATTCCCCCCGAAGAACCTTCTGCTGATGACTTTTCGCTGGATAATTTAGCGGATATTGAGCCGGTGCTTCCCTCAGAGCCCCCCGCCGAGGGTACGGCGGAGATCCCCGCCGGGGATACCTCTGCCATTGATAGTCCCGAGACGATGGCCGTGACCGAAGAAAATCCTGATGCCAACCGGCCCTTGGAGGCCGGCGGTACCGATAATAATGCTTTTCAGAATGGTTTCAATATGGATTCCCTGGAGGCTTTAAAATTCGACGATGTGTTGAACCCCAATTTCAACATGACCGAAGAGGAACCGGAGGACCAGGAAGAGGATACCGCCGAATCGAATGAATTTTCGATTCCCGATCTGGACGCGCTTTTAGCTGATGCGGCGAGGGGCAGAGCCTCCAATGAGGTTGAAGAGATTCTCTTAAGTAATGAGGATTTTGCCCGGATACAGAAAACCCTTGCGACCTATCCCCTTAACCTCCGTATTGCCTGTGAAGAGTTAATTGCCGAACAAGCGGTAGCCCCGGACCTTATGTCCAAGCTGATAAAGTCCCTCATCCAGGGGGTTCCCGCCCGGGAAACCGCTGTTTTTGCGGGGAAAATTCTTGAGCGGCCCATCCCCATCCCCAAGGGCTTTGAAAAGCGGACCGGCGAAGCCCTGGAAGCGGAACAGGCGCGGTTCACCTATATTTTTGTCCACCGATTCCTGCCCGTTGCCCGGCTTTTCCTGATGATCGCCCTGGTGGCGGCTTCCCTGTTCTATCTCGTGTACCAGTTCATCTACACCCCGCTCCATGCGGAGTCAATTTATAAAATCGGGTATGAGCGCATCGTTGCCGGGGAATATACCCGGGCAAACGAGCGATTCCGGGAAGCCTCCAGCATCCACCGGGTAAAGAAATGGTTTTACCGGTACGCCGAAGCCTTCAGGGATACCCGGCAATATATCTATGCGGAAGAAAAATACGATGAACTCCTGCGATATTATCCTCGGGATAAAAAAGGCGTCCTGGATTATGCGAACATGGAAACGAACTATCTCCATAATTACGCTAAGGCGGATAGTCTCCTCCGCAGAAACATCCTGGATTACATGATAGATGATAAGGATGCCCTCCTTGCGGTAGGGGATAATGCCCTTATCTGGGGGGATGTCGAACCTCCCCGGTATGAAGATGCCCGGGCGGCCTATGCCCGGCTTCTGGAACGGTACGGATGGACCGATCCCGTGGTTGAACGGATGATGAAATATTTTATCCGTACCGACAACCTCAAGGAAGTTCTTCCCCTGCAAGCCTATTTCATGAATAATTCCAATCGAAAAATCTCACCCTCCGGGTTAGCCGAATTGGGGGGATATTTGCTGGATAAAAAGCTGGAAGAATCCCGGGGGGTCCCCAATGAGTATATCAGCTATATTGATGGAATCCGGGATATCCTCCTAAAAGCGGTCAAGGCTGATTCCACCCTCCCGGAAGCCCATTATCACCTTGCCCGGTATTATAACTATTTTGGCAATACCGGGGATGAACGCATAACCCTGGAACGGGCTATCGCGACCTTTGACGCTGCCCGGGAAGAATCGGTCCGGCGTTTGAGCGCCAGAATTGATGCCGAACGGCGCTATGCCCAATTGCTGATTAATAACCGGGAATTCTTCAGGGCGGAAGAACAGTTGGTCAAGGGAGTCGCCTTGTACGAGGATGGCCTTGACCGGCGGCTGCTTTCCCGCTCCGCCGCCTTTGGACGGCTCTATGCGGACCTGGGGGATCTTGAATACTTCACCAAAGACGGGAACCTGGAACTGGCCCTGGAGTACTATTTACGTTCCGAGCAGAACGGCTGGGCCCCGCCGGAAATACAGTACCGTATGGGTTCGGCCTATTATCATCAGCAGCTCTGGACCCCGGCCCAGGAACGGTTCTTTGCGGCCGCTTCGGAGATACCCTTTAACCGGCGGATCCTCAACGCCCTGGGAAATGTTTCTTATATGCGGGGAGATTATTTTATTGCCCAGGGATACTTTAGGCGCTTGCTGGACTTGCTGGATACCGAGCGGACCCGCTTTCCCCTGTTGATGCCTAATGAGCGGCCTGATCACATGGAACTGGTTGAACGCCTTATGGTTGCCCGGAACAATATGGGAGTAACCTTGGAAGCCTTAACCGAACGTACCGGGGATAATAAGCACCGTTCCAATGCCCTGGGATTTTATACCGAGTCTTCCCGCGCCTGGGATGCCATTACCCGGAATCCCACCACCATGGTCCGGGTTGGAGCCGGGGACCTGGCGACCCCGGGGATTAACCGGGCATTCATTAACGCCCGGAATGCCCTCCACCCTGAATCAGGCTATGAACCGCAGCTCTATTTGCAGATCGATAAGGATGTCTTGGAACCTTCACCCTGGGAAGAACTGGCTCCTCAGACTTTCCGTTTATCTGATAATCTTTTTTAATCCCTTTCCATGAGAAAGCTTTCTTTTCAAGATAAAATCCGGGCCGCCTTAGTGGTGGCCTTGGTTGTATCCGCTTCGGTGTTTATCGCGGCGGTGATTACCCTTATCCGGTTTCCCGAAGCGCCTGATGTTCCTCCCCCCCCAAAGGCCCCTGCCGTAATTGATATCCCCATAACGCCGGATCCGGTTATGCCGCAGGAAACGCCGGTTCCCCCGGAGGAGCTTACCGGCGGTACCCAGGAACGCCCCCCCGAACCAGAGCCTAAGCGCCCTCGCATCCTGGTTTTTGTCATAGACGATGCGGGGAATAACCTCTGGGAATTGGAGCCTTTTCTGCAGTTTCCCGGCCCCCTTACCATTGCGGTGCTGCCGGGGCTTCCCTATTCCGCCGAAGCTGCCCGGCGCATCCGGGCAGCCGGTAAGGAAGTTTTTCTCCACCAGCCCATGGAAGCCATCGGCGGGAATGATCCAGGACCAGGGGCCATTTATGGGGGAATGGAGCCGGCGGAAATCCGGACTATCCTGGAACGCAATCTGGCGGAAATAGGTCCGGTGGCGGGGATGAATAATCACCAGGGTTCAAAGGTAACCATGGATGCAAAGGCCATGGAAACCATACTTGCCTTATGTCATGAATATGGCATATATTTTTTAGATTCAAGAACCACCGCGGATACGACGGCGCCAGCGGTTGCGAAGCGGATGGGAATCAAAATAGGGGAGCGTGATGTGTTTTTAGATAATATCCAGGAAAAAGCGGCCATGATCGGGTATGTTCAGGAGGGGCTTCAAAAAGCGGAGCGAAAGGGAGTTGCCGTCATGATCGGCCATACCTGGTCAGCAGAACTGGCCGCGACCCTGGAAGAGTTATATCCTGAGTTGATTGAGCAGGGGTATTCCCTTACCACCATATCCCGCATCATGATGGAGAACTAGATTCCTCATGACAGAATTCCCTTGATCCCTTGACATAAAAATACTTCCAGTACATGGCTCGATAAATTTTTTTATATTTTTTCGATTTTTGTCTGGACAAAAGAAAACTATTGTGTTATATATATTACTAAGATGTATCATATAAACTAAATTGTCATATAGACAACCATTATGAAGGGCTAAGGCCACGAAGGTGAATTCAAAAATGCAAGTAGCGCTTTATAGTGCAATAATTTATACCCCCCCCCCCCCCCCCCCTATACACACTTTGTGCGCGTTCACCGCCATAAGGGTAGGTGTTTTTCACGGAGATACGGTAGTTTCGCAGGGGCATACATGAAACGAGTAATGCTCTTGGCAGGACTGTTTTGTGGGGTTCTCTCTGTCCTAACGGCCGAAACTGCCGTAACCATAGATACTGCTTTATCTGATGCGGTGGATCGTTTAACCGATAGCATACCGGAACGTTCCACGATTGCAGTCCTCAGTATCAAAGCCGAAAATGTAGCCATAAGTAACTATGTTCTGGAAGGGCTGTTAGCGCTCCTGGTAAATGGTCGGAAATTCGTGGTAGTTGACCGGAGCAACCTGGATCTGATCCGGCAAGAAGAAAATCTCCAGCTGGGCGGGGAAATAAGTGATGAATCTGCCCAGCGAATCGGACACAAATTGGCAGCACAGATGATCATCTTCGGCTCTATGAAGCGCATCGGTAATTATTACCACCTGCAGGTCCGGGCTTTGGAGGTGGAAACCACCCAGATTCAGGGGGAGTTTTTTACTGCGGATGTCCTGAGAGACGACAAGCTAAAAGAAGTGGAACGCACTGCCCAGCCGAAAAACTGGATTTACCTGGGGGCGCGGGTGGGGCTT
>JAITNP010000158.1 GCA_031290455.1 Treponema sp.
TGGGAGTATATCCTGGGTGAGGTCCCCCGGGGCCATGCCCTCATGCACCTCCTGGGCCACATAGAGATCAACAACCAGGTCCGGGCGGAACTTGACATCAACAAGTACCTCCGGGGAAAAGCCATCTACGGCCTGTTCACCAGCCCCGAAAACACCGTCTATGTGCCCAACGCCTTTGTCGCCATCATCAACACCAACCCCCGTCTGCGGGGACTTTTAATCGCCAAACAACAGGAACTCTACGGCAGGGTGTGCGCCATCGTCCCCCCGCTGGTACGGATTCTGCCCTTCCCGGAAGATGGCGGGTGGACGTTCAAGTCCTTTGAATGGGCGCCCTGTTCGGGCCGCGGCACCGCTTCCACCAGTACCCAGAATTTTCTGAAATACCGGAACGCAACCATGGAGCGCCTGTTAGGATGTTTGGGCAAAAGATAAGCCCCAAAGAACCCAGCCCGGATCGATCCTTGACGTTTACAAAAAAACACGGTATCATACCGAATCATGGATTTCGATTTTTTAGGGTTGGATCGGCGCTACGAACCGGTCGTTATCGCGTTTTATGCTAAAACATTATTGTCAAATATTTCTAAAATATACAAAATAGATGCCACTACATCGATTTGTTTTTTCGAGGAAACCATTACGGTGTATTATAAAATTGATGAGCATACCAATAAGGTGGTGAAATTCGTACATAATAAATTGAAAGAAACGGTTATTTTAAAAAATAAGTATGAATTAGAACGGTGGGACAAAGAAGGTCATTTAATTGAGCATAAATACTACTTCAAAAAATAAGCCCCATGGGTCGGTGGGGGGCATTGACCCGGGTGGCTCATTGACTAGTGTTTTGTAATGTAGTACATTATAACTAATTAAGCTAAGGAGTATAGTATGCTTGAAGAACAAATAAAGATTGCGCTGAATACGGTTCGTCCCTCCCTTCAGGCGGATGGCGGGGATGTGGAATTCGTTTCCATGGCCGAAGATGGCACGGTTTCATTGAAATTGACCGGCGCCTGTGGAGGATGTCCCATGGCCCAGATGACCTTGAAAATGGGAATTGAAAGCTTCCTAAAAAAAGAAGTTCCTCAGGTTACGGCGGTTGTTGGGGTATAGGGGCTTATCGTGTCTCTGGATTTCCTCCCCCTCAGTCCGGGCGATATGGATGATCGGGGGTGGGAAGTCTGTGATTTTGTCTTTGTTTCAGGGGATGCCTATGTGGATCATCCCTCATTTGCGGTGGCCCTTGTATCCCGTGTCCTGGAGGACGCGGGGTATCGAGTGGGTATCATCCCCCAGCCAAACTGGAAGGATCCGGCTGCGTATACGGTGTTAGGCCGGCCACGGCTTGGGTTTCTCGTGGGCGCCGGGAACATGGATTCCATGGTGGCTCATTATACTGCCGCCAAAAAGCCCCGTTCCGAAGATGCCTATTCCCCCGGGGGTACCGCGGGGTTGCGGCCTGATCGGGCTACACTCAAATACGTTGCAGGAATTCGTTCGGTTTATAAGGATATGCCGGTCATCATCGGCGGCATTGAGGCGAGTCTCCGCCGTTTTGCCCATTATGACTATTGGTCCGGCACGGTGCGGCGTTCAATACTGCTGGATTCCAAGGCAGATATCCTGGTATATGGCATGGGGGAGCGGGCCATTCGTGAAATAGCCCGGCGGCTCAATGCCGGTGAGGATGTCCATGCCATCCAGGATGTCCGGGGAACCTGTGTCCGCACCGTCCACCCCGGGGCCGAAGGGGTGATACCGCTCCCGGATTACGATAGGGTGAAAGCAAGGGATCCCCCTTCGCTGAGAAGCTATGGGGAGCACTTCATGCTCCAAAAGCAGAACGCCGATCCCGGAAGCGCCCGTCCCCTGGTAGAGCGAAGCGATGGGGACCGTTGGGTCCTCCAGAATCCGCCTGCCTTGCCCTTGAAAAGCGCCGAATTGGATGCCCTCTACGAGCTTCCCTATGCCCGGAAAGCCCACCCCAGGTATGATGCTGCCGGCGGCATACCCGCTTTGCAGGAAGTCGCTTTTTCTCTGGTTTCCAGCCGGGGCTGCTTTGGGGGGTGTTCCTTCTGCGCCATCACCTTGCATCAGGGCAGGGCGGTAATGGGGAGGAGCCGGGAAAGTCTTCTCCGGGAAGCGGCAGCCCTGACCCGTCAACCCGGGTTTAAGGGCTATATCCATGATGTCGGCGGCCCCACCGCGAACTTTTACGGCCCGGCTTGTCCGCGGCAGGCCCGGGGCAGCTTCTGCCCTGACCGGGAATGTCTGTATCCCGACCGGTGCGTTCACCTGAAAGCTGACCATGGGGCGTACCTTGAAACCCTCAATGCCCTGAGAAATGAGGGGCCGCCGGGGGCAATAAAAAAAGTCTTTATCCGCTCAGGGATCCGTTTTGATTACCTGGCGCTGGATACCCGATCCGGAAAGGAATTTCTTGAAACTCTTTGCCGTTACCATGTAAGCGGCCAGCTCAAAGTTGCCCCGGAGCATATTTCCGGCCAGGTTCTTGCGGCCATGGGCAAGGGCATTCCAGGGGCCTATGAACAATTTAAGCAGGATTATGCCGAAACCAACCGCCGCCTGGGACTCAAACAGTACCTCATCCCCTATTTCATTTCGAGTCACCCCGGTTCAACCCTGGAGGACGCGGTGGAGCTGGCCCAATACTTAAAACGGAGCCGCTTCATCCCCGATCAAGTCCAGGACTTTTACCCAACCCCTGGAACCCTTTCCACGGTGATGTACCACACCGGCATGGATCCCCGGTCCCTGGAACCCATCTATGTTCCCACGGGAGAACGGGAAAAACGGCTTCAGCGTGCATTGCTGCAGTTCAACAGGCCGGAGCAGCGGTCCTTGGTTTTAGAAGCCCTGGGGCAAGCGGGTAGAAAAGACCTTATCGGGTCAGGACCCGCGTGTCTGGTGCGGAGCCGGCAATAAAAAAACCGTAACCGGGAGGAAGGAATCGGTTACGGCAGGAAGGAAAAATCACCTACATTAAGACCCAGCACAACCAGCCGGGTTTTGAAATCTACACTATTTATAAATCATTTTTTATAATCATCTTCTATAATCATCTTTTATAATCGTCTTTGTATTAAGGAGAACACGATAGAGGAATAATAGTTACATGCTTTTTTTCAGCAAGAGATGCTGCTGAATTGTATTCCTCTTGCATAAATATACTGTTTTTTGCTATTTTAAGGAGAAACCCCATTATGGGGAAAGGAGTTACTCAAATGAAGCACATTGTTACGGTTATGGCGGTATGCGGTATGGCGCTGCTTTTTATGTCTGCCGGCGGGAAGGATGTATCGGGTGCACAGGGTGGAGCTGGTACCAAGGATACCGGGAAGGTCCGTATCGGTATCGCCAAGATTGTCCAGCATGAGGCCCTGGATGCCTGCGAACAAGGAATCCTGGACGCCCTGAAAGCCCGGGGAGTCGATGCGATCCTTGATTTACAGAACGCCAATGGTGATATGAACACCGCCACCCAGATTGCCAACAAGTTCAAGAGTGATAAGGTTGCCGTGGCCGTAGGGATCGCTACCCCTATCGCCGTGTCCTTGGCCAATGCCCTCAAGGATATCCCGGTGGTGTTTTCCGCGGTAACCGATCCGGTGGGGGCACGATTGGTTTCAACCTTGGATCATGGTGAGGGGAATGTTACCGGTCTTTCGGATGCCATCCCCACGGCGGATCACATTGCCTTGTTTAAGGAAATCGCCAACATAGCAACCCTGGGGTATATTTATACCAGTTCCGAGGCCAATTCGATTTCCGCCCTTGCCTTGGTGGAATCGGCTTGTAAGGCCCAGGGTATCCAGCTCGTAACCCAGGCCATCAATACGTCGGCGGAACTCAGGCAGGCGGCGGAAGCCATCGTGAACCGGGTGGACGGTGTGTATCTGACCACGGACAACACGGTATACTCCGCCTTACCCGCACTGCTCCAGGTATTCAGTGCGGCCAAAAAGCCCATCTTCTCCGGGGATGTAACCGGCGCGTTAAGCGGCGGCTGCATGATCGCATCGGGATTCAACTATTATAAGGCAGGGGTTGCCACCGGGAATATGGTTGCAGACATTCTGTCCGGGAAAAGGCCCGCGGATATTCCGGTCAAATTCCTCACCGACCCTTCGGAATCAGACCTGCTCTTTGATGTGGATGCGGCAAAGAACTGCGGCATCGCCATTCCAGAGCAGTATCTGACCATAGCAAACTATATCTTCGAAAACGGCGCGTTAAGGAATAAGGAATAGTTAACTAAACGAACCGGGGGGTGTAATGATTGAAGGGATTTTGATTGAAGGGCTTATTTACGGTATCATGGTTTTGGGGGTGTTTCTTTCCTTCAGAGTGCTGAATTTTGCGGACATGACCGTGGATGGGTCCTTCCCCCTGGGGGCGGCCATCATGGCGGTGATGCTGGTGAAGGGCTTTCCCGCGGCAGTGGCCATCGCAATGGCCTTTGCGGGAGGCGCCTTGGCAGGGCTGGTGACATCCCTTATTCATACCCGGCTCAAAATCCCGGACCTCCTTTCGGGGATCCTCACCATGACCATGCTGTACTCGGTGAACCTCCGGGTCATGTCCAACCGGGCCAATCTGTCCCTCATCAGGGTGCCCACCCTTTTTTCCCGGATTTCAGCCTGGGCGGGGGCCTTCATACCCCCGGAAATGGGGATTGTCATCTACTGTATCCTGGTGGTGGTTCTTATCAAAATCATTTTGGACCTCTTTTTCCATACTGATTTCGGCTTATCCCTGGGGGCGCTTGGGGCTAATCCCCAGCTCATCATCTCCCAGGGGATGAACCCCGACATTATCAAGATGATCGGCATCTGCCTTGCCAACGGGCTTGTGGCAATCTCCGGCGCTTTTACCGCCATGTACCAGGGGTTCGCGGATGTGAGCCTGGGCAGTGGTATGATTGTGTCCGGCCTGGCGTCTCTCATGATCGGGGAGTTCCTCATCCGGTCTAACCACATCGGTATCCTGACCCTGCGGGTTATCCTCGGTTCCATCCTGTACCGGGCCCTCATGTATCTTGCCCGGAATTACGGGTATTACATCCACATGACCGCCAATGATCTCAAACTCATCACCGGCATCCTCATCATTCTTTGTATCATCGTTTCCAAAACCGGTTTCAGGACCGGATACCGGGTGAAAAACAAGCAGAAAAGCCTGCGAGAAGCACCCTCCAGCGGGGGTTGCTCATGATCCGTGTTGAAAATCTCGATATGGTGTTTGCTCCCGGAAGCCCCGATGAGATGATGGTTCTCAAGCATATCAATCTCACGGTCAAACGGGGGGACTTTATCACCATCATCGGTTCCAACGGGGCGGGGAAGACGACCCTGTACAACGTGATCGCCGGGAGCCTCCCCCCTACATCGGGTCGCATCTTCATCATTGATGAGGAAAAAAACACCGAACGGGAGATTACCCGGGAGGCGGAATACCGGCGGGCCCGGTACATTGGCCGCATCTTCCAGAATCCCCTCTTGGGAACCGCCGGTAAGATGACCCTGGCGGACAACATGATGCTGTGCCACAAGAAGGGTTACAAGGGTCTTAGGATCAGCCTGAATAACCCTATGCGGGAACGTTTTCGGGAGCAGCTTCGGGTCCTTGATATGGGGCTAGAGAACCGCCTGGCCGACAATGTGGAGCTTTTTTCCGGCGGGCAGCGCCAGGCCCTCACCCTCCTCATGACGGTGATGTCCCGGCCCGACCTCCTCCTCTTGGACGAACATACCGCGGCCCTGGACCCCCGGAACGCGGAAATCATCATGGGCCTGACCCTCCGTTTTGCCGCGGAATACCATCTCACGGTAATGATGATCACCCACAACATGGTCCATGCCCTGGAATTCGGGAACCAGCTCCTCATGATGGATGGGGGTGCGATAATCCTGGACATAGACGCGGACGAAAAGGCGAAGCTTACCCCTGAGGGCATTGTGCAGCGGTTCCGGGATATTAAGAACCAGGACTTTGCCAACGACAAGATGCTCCTCTCCTGATATATTGAGTTATTACTTCGGTGTGGGTATACTTGCTGAATGAATCTTGAAGCCTTTATACTCGGTTCCGGGGGCATGATGCCCCTGCCGAACCGGTACCTTACATCGGTGCTTTTGAGGCGTGAAGGGGAGCTTTTTCTGTTTGACGGCGGTGAGGGAACTCAGGTGTCCCTCCGGAAGCTCAACCTCCGGTGGAAGAAAATATCTGTTATTTTTATAAGCCATACGCATGCGGATCATGTTACCGGCATTCCGGGACTGCTCATGCTTTCTTCCCAGGTTGACCGGGACGATCCCCTCTATATTATTGGGCCACCCCGGATCGCCGAGTATATTGAAACGAGCCGCCGGGTGCTGGATATGTATATCAATTATGAAATTGTGATCAAGGAAATAACCGAACCGGGTATCGTGTATCAAGGGGAAGGCTTCCATGTCCGGGCTTTTTCCTTACGGCATACCAAGCCCTGTTTTGGGTATGCCTTTGAGGAGGATGGACGCCCCGGCGAATTCCACCCGGAGAAGGCTACGGCCCTGGGGGTCGTCCGAGGTCCCCTGTGGGCCAAGCTGCAAGCCGGAGAAACGGTGCTGGCAGTGGATGGCTCCGAGGTACAGCCCGATCAGGTTCTGGGGGCGCCCCGATCGGGCAGAAAGTTTTCCTTTGTTACCGATACCCTGGCCTTTCCTGAAATAGCCGGAGAAGTTGCGGGTTCCGACTTTTTTGTGTGCGAAGGTATGTTTGAACGGAAACTTGAGGAAAGCGCCCGGGAGAAAAAGCACATGACCGCGGAACAGGCCGCCCGGGTCGCCGCGCTTGCAGGGGTTAAGAAACTGGCCCTCATCCACTACAGTCCCCGCTATACCGAGTATAACCTGAAACAGCTTTTAAAAGAGGCCCAGGCCATATTCCCGGAAACGGTGCTGTCCCGGGATAGGGCGGTGTTTCCCATTGAGTACGTGGACTGAGCAACAGATTATTCGCTGGTTTTAAAGAAATAAATTGAGGAGCAGTAAATGAGTGCATCAAAAGAACCGGCTGCCGCGCTGCTTAAAGCGTGGAAAGGCGATTCATACATTTTCGGTCTTAATGTGCTTGACCGGCTGGGGACCCTTGTCAAAAAGTTTGGGAAAAAGGCCCTGGTGGTGTCATGCAACCGGCAGGATTTGAATGACCGTATTATTGCCCGCCTCAAGTCAGCGGGTATCACCATTGCGGGCATTGCCCCCGGCGCCAAACCGAACGCGCCCCGGGAAGACGTGTATCGTCTTGAAAGCTATATACAGCACTATAATCCGGATTTGATTGTTGTTGTGGGGGGTGGTTCCACGATTGATTGTACCAAAGCGGCAAATATGCTGGCGACCCTCGGCGGCGACATGACGCCGGAAATCGATCACTACTTTGGAACCGGTCTTGTAAGCGAAGCGCTCAAGAAAACCGGCAAAACATTACGGCCGCTTATCGCGGTGGAAACATCCGCAAGTTCAGGCGCGCACCTGACCAAATATGCGAACATCACCGATCCGGTTGTGGGACAGAAAAAACTGATCGTTGATGAAGCGCTTGTTCCGCCCGCGCCGTTTTTTGATTATGCGACCACGGTAACCATGCCGGTGAGCGTTACGATTGACGGCGCCCTTGACGCCATTGCTCACACCTTTGAGGTGTTCTGCGGTGCGAAAGGTGATGTTTTCGAGAAAGCCCGGCAGCTTGCGGAAACCGCGATTGACCTTGTCGCGGAATATGCCAAAGTGCTCACCCAGGACCCGAAAAACCTGGAGGCCCGTGAAGCTATCGGGTTGGCCACCGACCTCGGCGCTTATGCCATCATGATCGGCGGCACCAGCGGCGCGCATTTGACGAGTTTCTCGCTCGTTGATATTGTCTCCCACGGTACTGCCTGCGGCATCATGAATCCCTATTACGCGATTTTCTACAGCACGGCTATTCAGCCGCAGTTGCAAGCGGTTGGAAAGATATTTGCCAAACACGGTTATATCATAAAGAACCTGGACTCTCTTACCGGACGTGATCTGGCGCTGGCTGTTTCTGAAGGCATGATCGCCTTTGCGTCATCCATTAACGCGCCAACAAAACTCAGTGAGGTGAAAGGCTTTACCGAAGGGCATATTACCCGTGCGCTGAATGCCGCAAAAGACCCGCAGCTTGAGATGAAGCTCAAAAATATGCCGGTACCGCTGACCGCGGCGGATGTCGATACCTATATGCAGCCGATTCTCCGGGCCGCAGCAACCGGTGATTTGTCGATCATCAAGGAAATGTGCTGAATAAAAGAGCGAACCTACGGAAAAATATCAGGAAATGGCTGAACTGGTGGAACCGTATTCGGTGAATGTGCTGCCTAACCTGCAACATGGCTGGTAGTGGGCACGTCTAAAAACTCCCAGACGTTCGTCTTCGTCAAATAATCCTTTGCCTTTCATGCCTGTTAGTTTACTTCGTTTCTTGTTCTTTCAGTAATAGGCGCGGTTCTATCGCCGCCGCGCCGTTTTTATCGTTCTGATACTAGTGATCAAATGACGTTAGGTCTATGTGCTTGTCTATGATCTGTTGCAGCGTGAACTCGTAGCTTCCCGGAAGCAGCTGTTCTGCCAGATTGATGCTTAAAAACGCCCTGCGTCCTACTGGTAGACTTCAAGAAACCGGACGGAGACAGCCATAAAGGAAAGGGAAGTTTCACCTTCCTTGGGTTTAAACACTACTGGACGAAATCCTGGAAGGGACGATGGATGGTAGGCCGGAAGACCGACGGCAAACGATTGAATCGGGCTTTGAAGACCATAACGCAGTAGTGCTGGCTAAACCGGCACCTGCCTCGCAAAGAGCACCATGAAAAACTGGTATTGAAATTGCGCGGACACTACGCATACTATGGCATATCATTAAACTACGACCGCATAGCCCAGTTTTATTATCAAGTAAAACGGATATGGTTCGAGTGGCTAAACCACCGGTCACGGCAGAAAGACCTGAATTGGGAACAGTTTGGAAGCTCCTTACGGAACTTTCCGCTCCCTGAACCGAGAATTGTTCACTCATACTGCTAAACGAATCTTTTCCAGAGGAACTGGATGCCTTAATTGGGCACATCCGGGTCTGTGGGGGCTCCGGGGAGGTAACTCCCCTGTTCTACCCGGCGAAATTGGAATTATGTGGTGAGAAAACACATATAAATATTACAGTTTATTTATGAACAGTTCCTAATTCTATATATTATAAGGAATTACTCAGCATACTTTGTAGATCACCACCCAGGGGCGCAAGCAACGGCATAAACGACGTTCCTGCAAGCAAACACGGGTAGGTAAGATACCCAAGAGGACGCCTCTAGCCGAGCGTCCCGCATCCGTTGAAACACGGAAGGAAATCGGGATGCAATCATATTTTTGCGAGCCGTACCAGAGTTGGGAGCAGGGAAGCATAGAGAATCGCACTGGTATTTTGCGAAGATATTTCCCCAAAAAGTTTGATTGGGCCTTGACTCATCAAACAGAAATTGATAAGGTAGTAGCTAAGATTAATGCAACACCGATGCAGTGTTTGGGTTTCAAAATGCCTGCTGAGGTTGTTGCCAATTATACACGCGTTGCACTTCGTGATTGAATCCGGGATCTGAAAATAAATGCTTCAATTTCTTATTGATCCGGTGTTCAATCCCTCCGCGCCGATGGTTTACGGGCGCCGAAGATGGGAGCAAAATATTTTTCCATGTCTATCCGTTTTACTAAGCGTTTCAGGATCAGCCGGTAGACGACAAAGGCCAGGGCGATAGCGCCGATGAAGATGATGGGGAACGCCCAGGTGGTCCCGGTTTCAGGAAGCAGGGGGGCAAGCAATTGAGCGTATAACAGGAGCAGCAGGACAAAGCTTATGACGGTAATCAGCATGTTAAAGAGGGTCGCCCCCAGGATAAACAACAGGGTATTGCTTTCCTTGCTCATGAGGACGCCTCGTGTTCGGAATGCTCGGGCCGCATGAAGGAGATCAATAATATGATGCAACAGACCACCACACTGGCATCGGCAATGTTGAAGGTCGGCCACCGGTCAAGTCCCAGCAGGCCATAGAATTTAACGCTGATAAAATCTACCACCCCATCGGGCCGGAAGATGCGGTCGATAATATTACCGCCTCCCCCCCCGATGATCCCTGCTATCATCCAACGCTGCAAACAAGAGAATTCCTGGGACTTAAAATAATACCATGACAGACCTGCCAGCACTATGATGGGGAGCACAATAAATAGAAGGGGCCGGATCGTATCAGGAAGATTATGACCAAGGCTAAAGGCAATGGCCTTATTACGCACATGGATGATCCAGAGAATATTGTTGCCGAATAGGTCTTTAATGACCATCCCATCCCCAGGCCAGTTTTTTACGATAAAGGACTTTACCAGTTGATCCGCCAGGATGATAAAACCGGTCAAAAGAAACGGCAGGGCTTTGCTTTGTCGCTCCCCACTTTTCATGGTTTTATCCTTATCAATTAACACTATATCAGTTGTTTTCGTATCACCTTTCATTTCCTACTCCTTTTTTTGAAGGCCGCCGGTCAACGCTGACCCAAGGGGCGCAGCCCTTACGCCTCCCTTTTCTAAGCCCACAGCCTGCCCCCACGCTCCACCAGGGGTACGGCCCCGGCGGGCAAAGGTCTATGGCCCCCGCTAGAGACCGGTGGGGATGTCGATGAATTCGACATCTATATGTTGTTTGGCGCATTGTTCCATGACCCGGCGGACGCCCCATACCTCGGTGGAATAATGGCCGCCGGCTATCATGTTGAGACCTCCTTCCAGGGCTTCATGATACACTTGGTGGGACGCTTCTCCGGTAACATACAGATCAATACCTTCCTCAATGGCCTGGAGCGCCTCCTCTGCGGCCCCTCCTGAAATCACCGCAGCGGTACGATTCTCCCGCTTCCCAAAGGGATACACCCCCAAGGGCGGCCTATCCATGAAGCTTATCCGGGTAACCGCCGCTTCAATGGTCAAAGGCGTGGCAAGATTTCCCTTATACCCTATTTTACGGCCCCGGTATAAACCGAAGGGTTCAGGGGTTTCGATACCTAACAGCTCGGCGATGACCGCGTTATTGCCGAATTCCGGGTGCTGATCCAAAGGCAAATGAACGGCGTAGAGGGCAAGGTTATTGTCTAACAGAAACTGCATGCGCCGCCGGTGGCTGCCTGCGATCCGCAGGGGCGATCCCCAAAAAAGCCCATGATGGACAAAGATCATTCCCACCCCGGACAGGGCTGCTCGTTTGAAGGTTTCGAGACTTGCATCCACGGCAAAGGCGATTTTCTCGATTTCCGCCCCGTCATTATCAACCTGTAAGCCATTCAAGGAGGAATCGTTATCAAAACTATCAATATTCAGAAGCGTCCTGAAAAAATTATCCAATGTACGGGTTGTCATGGGCTTAGTATATATCCTGGATCAGGTAAATTCCAGTCCCCGCCGGTTTCGATATGGATCCGCTCTTTCAGGCCTTCCCGCCTGAGCAGGCGGGCCTGGGGGGCATGCTGCGGGGTTGCTGCAAGGAGCAAGGCGGCGAAGTTGGTCATCAGCGCGGCGGTGTCTCCACTGGGGTCTGCTGATTTCCATATAGGGTGCTTACCCCCAGCAAACAGACTCCCATAGAGGGGATATTTTGCGGGGTAATCGGAATAATGCAGAAATCCCGCATCCGCTACCGCGGCGAGGGCCACGGGCGCCTGGGCGGTTTGCAGGACCCTGAGGATGGCCCCATAGCGGCTGTTCCGATACTGGGGGTGGGTTACCTTGTGGGAGACCAGAAAAAGAATGGGCAGGGTTGCAGGGGGAACCGGCCCGATACCGGTTATTTTTTTTGGACGCACCGCTTCGAACCAGTTTGTTATGGTTATCCAGGTTGCATGGAACCACCCGGCATTTTCGGGAATTTCCCTAAAGGATGGTTCCTCTCCCTGATAGACCGACCAGAAGGGGCTTTCTACCAGGATGAGTCCTTTTATGGCGGGATGCTGTTTGACCAATTCCGGGGAGCCTCCAAGCAGGGCCAGAACAGTGCCACCTGCGCCATATCCGGCTAGAAAGATGGTGTTCAGGTCGGTATCTGAAAACGCTGAGGATTCCCCGGTGGAATTGTGGCGGATATACGAAAGCATGTACCCCAGATCCTGCTTACGCTCCGCTTCCAGGGTCCTGCCCCAGGCATTGGCTGTTTTCCAGGTGGTTCCCGCCATCATAGTCCACCAGTCCTTGATTCTTGTCCCCAGGGGGATGCCGTATTTTTCCCCCTGTTCCCCAACTGCCGGCGCATCAAAGCCCTGCCGGGAAAAGGTCATCACCGTGAAGCCCCGTTCCCGCAGTTCCCCACAGACCTTATCCACCATGGTTACGGAACCCAGTACCGGGGGAACCAGGAGCATGAGGGGCCGCCGCCCTGTCCCCGCCCCTGCCGCTTCCTGACCGTAGATGCGTATAAAAAACCCGGCGTTCCGCGCTTCATCCCGGATGGTTGCGGTCCTCAGTCCATTGGTAATCAAGGCCGTATCCAGCACCGGGGCGAAATACAGGGCTATCCCAGCGGTGATTATCAGAAAAACCGTGGTTAAAAAGGTAAAAACCATGCCCCGGTCCTGAAAATTGCTGTTCCATGGTTGTCCCTTACCGGAAAAAAGGGCCGGAACATTGAAAATATTCATAATCACCATATAAATCAGCAGGGGGATACATTCAGGCCGAAACCCGTAGGCCGGAAACAGACCGACCGCAATGCCCAAAGCCATGAGAGGAAACCACACTAATCCGTTCAGGAACCGTAACCCGGTGATAAAAGGCCGGAACACTGACATAAAAAGAAAAAAGACGATCACCAGTTCCGGAAGTCTTATTTCCTGCATTGCGGGAGTATACCCTGAATTATCCTACAACCACAAGAGCCAGTTCATTTCCCTTCCGATAGTAATGGTGCAGCTCTTCTCAGGTGGTTCGTGCATTTCTATTATCCAAAAAAGAGGTTCTAAATGAACAGGGAACGGAAAAATTTGATGTTATTATTGGCACCCCTCCATGGGTTAGATAAGTATCGTTGTGATTTATTTTTTGAAAAAGGACTTAAACTATGTTCAGACTGATGGTTAAATAATCAATACAGGGTAAGGTTCCACCCGTTTGTGTGCCTCTGGTATCATACCATGGGAATGGTTATACTAGGCCCATTATGGGAACTATTTTGCAGAGTGTTACCAAAACTTTCGGTATCCTGACCGCAGGGGGGGATTGCCCTGGTTTGAACGCCGCCATACGGGGGGTGTGCCGGGCCGCTCATGACCGGTATGATATGACTATCATCGGGATTGCCAATGGATACCGGGGCCTTATTGATGGAAATTACCGGTTTCTGAAACCGCAGGATTTTTGGGGGATCCTCACCAGAGGGGGGACCATCCTGGGGGCGAGTCGGGAAAAACCCTTTAAGGCATCACGGGGGGAATACGACAACGAATTAGGGGGGGATAAGGTTGCGGCTATCAAGGAAAATTACCGGAAACTCCACCTGGATTGTCTTGTGGTCCTGGGGGGCAATGGCACCAACACCACGGGCTATCTCCTCTCCCGGGAAGGGCTTAATGTGGTGGGGCTTCCCAAAACCATAGATAATGATATCGTGGGTACCGACCGGACCTTCGGCTTTTACTCGGCCCTTGCCATTGCCACCGAAGCCATAGATCGGCTCCATTCCACCGCCCAGAGTCATAACCGGATCATGGTCATTGAGCTTATGGGTCATAAGGCGGGCTGGCTTGCCCTGTACGCCGGGGTTGCCGGGGGAGGGGATGTGATCCTTATCCCGGAGATTCCCTACGACATCAATGCCATTGGCCGGCACCTGGTGAAACGGGTACAAAGCGGGAAGGGCTTTTCCATCGTGGTGGTGTCCGAAGGGGCGCTGTCAATCGAAGAAGCCCGCATGGAAAAAAAGGAACGGAAAAAATACCGGGAACAAACGGTAGCCCCCTCCATCGGATACCGGGTGGCCCGTGAGATAGAGCAAGAGATGGGCATGGAAACCAAGGCCACGGTCTTAGGCTATGTACAGCGGGGGGGCATTCCCAGCGCCTCCGACCGGGTTTTGGCCACGAGCCTGGGGACCGCGGCGGCGGATCTCCTTGCCCGGGGGGAATACGGCAGGATGGTCGCCCTTATCGGCAATGAGATGGGTTCCGTGGACTTAAGTGTCCCCGAAGGAAAGATTAAAACCGTTCCGGTGGATCATTACATGATCGATACGGCGATTTCGGTGGGTACTTGTATGGGGATTTAAATTTTCGGGGGGTTAAATTTCCTCTAAAGCGTTCTTCTCAAAATCCGATACTAATAATAAAGCTTAGGCTTAACTTAAATCTTGTGTCTGTCGGATCTCCATGGATGTAAGTTTAGATATTTTCATTCCCCCGGGAATAGGTCAGGTGAGGGTTTAAGGCACGTTTTTATTGAGTAAGGGCGATACTGTAACCAGAGATACCGCCTACGGCACGGATGCCGCGGTGCCAAAGTCGTCTATATGGCGGCAACCGTCAGGGGACGGTAGTGCCGAAAATGCCAAAAGGAGTAAAGCTCTATGATAATTAATCACAACCTAAGCGCAATGTTTGCCGACAGGTCCCTCAGGACTACCCAAAACCAGTTGGGGAAGAATATTGAGAAGCTGTCGAGCGGCATGCGCATTACCCATGCTGCAGATGATCCTTCGGGACTCGCGGTTTCCGAAAAACTGCGCAGCCAGATTCGCGGTTTGAATGCGGCCTCTTCCAATGCCCAAAACGGCATTTCCTTTATCCAAACCACGGAAGGGTATCTTGAGGAAACCCAGGACATCTTGCAGCGCATTCGTGAGTTGGCGGTACAATCTTCCAATGGTATTTATACCGCGGATGATCGGATAGCGATACAAATCGAGGTCTCCCAGTTGATTGATGAGGTCGATCGGATTGCGTCCCACGCCCAATTCAATGGAATGAACCTGCTTACCGGCCGGTTTACCCGCCAAACCGGTGAAAATGTAGTTACCGCTTCTATGTGGCTTCATATCGGCGCCAACATGGATCAGCGGGAACAGATATTTATCGGCACCATGACCGCCAAGGGCCTGGGGGTCCGTAATGTGGGTGACGATTCCCTCCTTTCGCTGTCCGAACCGGACAGTGCCAACCGTGCCATTGGAACCCTCGATGAAGCGCTGAAAATAGTCAGCAAGCAACGGGCCGATCTTGGCGCCTACCAGAACCGCCTGGAACACGCGATCCGGGGCATTGATATCGGAGCTGAAAATCTGCAAGCCTCTGAATCCCGTATCCGGGATGCTGATATGGCAAAAGAGATGGTTTCTTTTACCAAGAACCAGATCCTCAGCCAGGCCGGAACTGCCATGCTGGCCCAGGCAAATCAGCAAGGTCAAGGTGTTCTCCAGCTACTCCAGTAGTTCTCCCCCAAGGCTATACAAAGAAGATGTATGGAAAGGCGCCGTTCTGGCTGAGGTCAGAACGGCTTCTTAATTTATACCGCCATTTCCGGCATTTTGAAACAGCAATTCCAAATTCAACCATCAGGTACTTCGCCTGCAATAGCCAAGAGAAAATCATGCCAGTCTTCATGGAGATAACAGCTCATCCTCATAGCGTAACGCCCAGAAAAACGCATCCCGCCGCCCAAAGGATGCCCGGGCTTTCCGGTAATCCTCGTCTCCCACATCCTGTATCCCATGAAATAGCAGGCTCAACAGATTCAGCAGGCAAAATACTTCACTCGCATGATTTTTCCCATGCCCAAAATTATGCTCCAGGTTATACCCCCGATGCTTGAGCACCTTGTTATGCTCGTTTGCTATCTTCCACCGCGCCCGCCCAAGCTGTTTGACGTTGTCTTTCCTAATCAGTTTGTCCGTAATCCAGGCGTTCTTGTACGTCCGCTCTTGTTTCTCCTCGTTCCATATCTCCATCGCCAAGTAATTGACCGCAAACGTAGCTCCCTCGGCTCGTATCTCAACCCCGTTCACCCACTGATACCGGTATGCTCGGTGATTCCGCACGTTCCATTCCCGCCGTTTGTAGGGCTCAGGCTTCCCCATACGCTACCTGCTCCGTTATCCACGGGTGGCTATCCTCCGTGCAGGTAAAGATAAAACTCATCCCCATACCCAGAATCTGTTTGCATAACGGGTAATTCGCGTATAAATCATCCCCCACAAACGGTGGCTTCAACCATTTCAGCTTTTGAATTTGGAATTGCTGGTTAAACGCGGCGCATTATAGTTCGTTTAATGACTTTAAGCGATCGATTGATGGATGCATTGGTGAGACCGACATGAATATCCAACAATTCTCAAACGTTTTCTCTCTCGGTACCCAATGATATTTTTATGCCTAAAGGAGTATATCTGCAAGTAGAACGTATATATCATAAAAGCGATCATCGCCGGTTTTATCCCTACCGATTAACAATATAGCCACTCGCCGGGGATCAAATGCGTATAAGGTGCGAAGCGGTCTTCCCTGACATTGGATCCGTAACTCCCGCATAGCGCCATGTCGCGATCTTTGAATGTTACTGCTATAGGGGAATGGCAAGGCAGGCCCACGCTTTCAAGCAGGGTAACCGATTTATCAATCGCGTTCCGTTCCTGCTGCGTCAAGCTTTCCCACCATTCCCCAAATTCGTCGGTATACTCAACTTCCCACATAACTTCACTCCCCCTCGCCCACGCCCCGCCCCCTTCCCTTAGTCCCGCCCGCTTCATGCCCCGCGGCGTTGTCGCCCTCGCCCCACAAAAAAGCCGCCCCCCCTTCCGAGAGACGGCCCGCCTGCACTCCCAACACCCTCAAAAAAGGCGCCATGCTAAATCTTGTGGGTACCCATAGCGCCTTTAGACTGCGCCTTATCTTTTGGAGTAGTAAAAAGCAAAATTAAACGGATTACAGATCCCAAGGCTACAAGGCCA
>JAITNP010000035.1 GCA_031290455.1 Treponema sp.
ACCATCCCGGCATACAACCCTCCACACCCCCCCAACCCCCATCGGGGGACCCCCGGGTATTTTACGCTTCCCCAGGGGGGGCCACGGGAGGGGGTTTTTCTACTCTTGCCGGCAGTTTGAAAGCGGCTCGATTGACTAAACATGAGGTTATTACTCACAATACTTTGGAAGGATTACATACGATGCACTTTGATTTTGATGAAGTAATAAATCGCCGTGGGCACGGCAGCGTCAAATGGGATACGGTCCCGGAGGATGTGCTTCCCATGTTCGTGGCGGACATGGATTTCCGGTCATCTCCCCCGATCATCGAGGCTATTACTGCCAAGATGAGCCATGGGGTCTTTGGGTATGGGCAGGATCCGGAATTCCCCGGGGTACTCGTCGAATGGTTCCGCCGGGAATATGGCCTGGCGGTCAAAGAGGAATGGATAGTGTTGCTTCCCGCGATAGTTCCGGTGCTGGCTGTGGTCAGCCGCCTCCGGGAAGGGCGGGTCATGATAAATACCCCCAACTATCATGTGCTGCTGGCCGCTCCGGGCAAGGCAGGGAAACGGACGATACTCGCTCCCCTCAAAAATACCGATGAGTATTACGAGATGGATTTTGAAGACCTCCGGCGGCGTATAGAACCGGATGTCAGGCTGTTTTTTCTCTGTAACCCCCACAATCCGGTGGGCCGGGTCTACAAACGGGAGGAGCTGGAGAAACTGAGCCGTTTTGCCCAGGAACACAACCTTGTGGTGATCTCCGATGAGGTCCATTGCGGCCTGGTTTTTGACCGGCCCCATATCCCCTATTTCTCGGTGGATGCCTACGCCGCCTCGAACAGCATTACCATCATGGGGCCGGGGAAGACCTATAACCTCGCTGGCCTGCCCTTTGGGTTTGCGGTCATCCCCAATGATCACCTGCGTCAGGAATTTCAGCGTGCGGGGTACGCGCTTCCCCACCCGGGGATTTTGAATGTGGCTGCGGCAAAAGCCGCATACAGTGCATCCGGGGAATGGAAGGCGCAATTGCTCACCTACCTCAAGGGAAACCGGGATTATCTGGAGAACCGGCTCAAAAGCGCCTTCCCCGCGTTACGGATGACCCATGTGGAAGGGACCTATCTGCAATGGCTTGATTTCCGGCCCTGCGGGATAGAGCGCCCTTATCAGTGGCTCCAGGACCATCCCAAAATTCTATGCAACGACGGCAAACCCTTTGGGCTGGACGGGTATGTGCGCATGAATTTCGGCACAACCCGGGATCGACTCAAAGAAGCCCTTCACCGCCTCGAACATCATTATTAAACAATTAAATCAAAAAAGAGGACAAAAAAACTAAATAATACTTGACTGCCTGCCGAAAGTAAGATACTGTTTCTATGAACAGGAAAAATTTTTTGAGTATTTTGTGGTATGGCGATTTCCATGAGGAATTGTTGGTTTTCAAAAATCAGGGATCTGGCGTTTCTCTTCAGGTTGATTTTTACCCTATTTTTTATTATTTCGCATCCCGTATTCTTCCGGGGGATTCCCCCTCAGAAGATTGGAGTCGCCCATGGTTAATGGGCGTGAATAACAGCGTGCCTGGACGCAGCAAATCAGGGGGCTTGTAACCCTTTCGTGTTACAAGCCCATGGTTTGATTCCAGGAGAAGGAATTTTCTCAATGGCCAAGAAATTGTATGTCGGTAATCTCTCTTACAACACTACCGAAGATGGTCTTCGTAACTTGTTTTCCGGCTTTGGAAGTGTTGCCTCCGCAAAGATCATCTTTGATCGTGAAACCGGCAATTCTAAAGGATTCGGATTTATCGAAATGAGTACCGATGAAGAAGCAAGCGCCGCTATTGCGGGTACCAATGGTCGTGAATTTGACGGCCGCCAGCTTAGGGTGAATGAAGCGATGGACAAACCCCGCCGGGAACGCAGTTCCGGCGGCGGTTATGGTAATAACTGGTAATACAGCGAGTCCTTTTCACTTCACTGGTTATTACCGGGGTAGAAATCAAAGCCCTTTAGGGGGCTTGATTTCCGCTTTATTTTTTATGGATAAGGGGCAGGAGTTCTTCGGGCTTATCAATGATACGATCCGCTCCGGCGGCTTCTAAGACTGACCGGGGCCGGAATCCCCAGTTTACCCCCAGGGCATGACAAGCGGCGGCATGGGCGGTTTCTATATCGATCTCCGAGTCCCCCATGAATATGGTTTCCCGGGGGGTACTATCCAATTCCATGAGGATATCCCAGGTGGAACGGGGGTTTGGTTTGCGGGGAAGACCGGCGCGGTTTCCCTGGATTATATTAAATGAGCCTGGTGGGAACAGGCCCTCCACCACCAGCAGCGCCACAGGGTGGGGTTTATTGGTCAGGACTGCGGTCTTAATTTTTTTACGCCTTAATTCGGCGACCAGTTCCGGTATGCCCGGATAGGGCAGGGAGTGTACCAGCGGCTTTTCCGTGTAAAAGCGGGTTGCATCCGCCGCTATCGCTTCGACGATGGGTTCGCTCCTCTCCGTAGGGGGAAGGGTGAGGTATGCCAGCCTTTGTATGCCCCAGCCGACTAGTTTGATATATTCCGGGTGCGGGACCGGCGGAAAGCCATGGACCTCTAAAGCGCGGTTCATGGAATCCGCAATATCGGCAATAGTATTCACTAAGGTCCCGTCAAGATCAAAAATGACACATTTAAATTTCATGGAATCCATCCGTTTGATTAAATACCCGTGTGTTAAGCCATCTGATCCGCTTCGCGCCATTTCTCAATACGGTCATAGGCCGCGTTGATCCGGGCCGTCTTTTCGGTGGCCTTCTTCAGGTCACCGGGATGCCCCGCGTGGCGATCCGGGTGATGGATCTTGAGGAGTTTCTTATAGGCGGCCTTACATTCCTCAGCGGATGCCCCCAAGGGAAGGCCCAGTTCGGCAAAGTCATTTCCTATGCTTTCGGGAACCCTGTCCTGGAAGCCGTGGCTGTCCTCACGGCTATTATTGGTACGGGTATAGGCAGTTCGACTGTATTTTTGCCGGGTATACCCGGTGAAATCATCCTGAGATGCCCGGTGGTGTTCTTCCCTGCCAAGATAATCATTCAATTCTTGAAAAGCCGCTTTAACGTCTGGATCATTATCATAGGGTCTGGTACGGGATGTTCTGCCCAAGATATCTTCATCATCATCGTTAAGATAACTCCGTATGACATCCCCAAGACGATCAAGAATACTCATAGAACAGAGTATAGCGCCTTTAATCGTCAATAAACAAGCGGGTATGGCGCTGTGTTTATCTTGTTATTCCTGTTTCCCACGGTATGTTGCATGGGTTAGATATAAGGCAATGGATATAAATAACACCCCAAGGCCAAGATACAGAAGGTCCAGGGCGGTTTTATATTCAATGCTGAGGGAATGTTCAAAAAAGGCAACAATCAAAACCATGAGGATGACTTTTCCCAGAGAACTCTTCAAGTCGTCAATACTGGTTATTTTAAGCCAGTTTGGTCTGCTTTCCTGGGGCCTGATTGCAGGATCGATTTTACTGATAAACAGCTCATAGATGCCCATGCTGAATATTAAAAGAATCGTGGCAAAAAGATATCCATCAACTGAAGAAACCAATAACGCGACTAAATAATTATTTTCCTGATCAAGGATACTGAAGGTCTGTAATTTGCTCATAAAAATACCGAGGCCGTTTATCACCTGTAGGGTACTTTTAATAAACATGATGACTGCCGAAATTAAAGAACCAACTACTGCGGTGAGGGTTATAAACCGTGAATTAAAGAGGGCGGTTTCAAATATATTTTCAGTCTTTTTAGACAATTTTTTCATAAGAGATACTACTCCCCCATCCATCACAGGATTAGCTTCTTTATTTTTACTATACGTTACGTATAGATCATATTTTTGCAGTTTTCAATAAACAGCGTAAAAATATCATAAAATAGTATCGGCTTGAATAGATGTATGTATAAAAAAATAGTTTTGAAAAAATACCGTCATTACAGAGATTTTACCTGCTTTTTGCCCGTCATATGCGCTCCACAAAACCATAAAATCTGCAATACTATACTTTATATCATCAAAATACTGCATAAATATACATTTGTCAAGAAAAAATCTGGTTATCAGCGCCTTTTTATAAGCCCGCAAAGCCTGTGATCCAGGTCATATCCCCGATCGCCGGTATGGATGCTGCTATTTTAGGGTGTCCATTGTAGCGTCTTATACGGTAACCGAATATTTCCGTTTCTCCCCTTGGGACCTGCTCTGTTCATGCATCTGTCTGATAGGGGCGTTTTAATCGTATGCTCCTACAAAAATATTAGAAAATAAAGACTTGAAAAAAAAATTCATTCTATGCTATCATAACAGCGTAATGAAAAATGACCCTATACCATCGGTGAACCATCGCATTAAGCAGGTTCGTGAAGCCTTAAACCTATCTCAGGTCCAGTTCTCCAAGGTGATATCCCTTTCTAGCGGATACCTTGCGGGAGTGGAAGTCGAAAAGCGAAAGGCCAATGACCGGATTATCAAATTAATTTGCTCTTCCTTTAGCGTAAACAAGGAATGGCTTAAAACTGGTGAAGGCGAAATGTTCAACCAAAACCCGGAAGAAGAGTTTACCAAGCTGGTAACCCTGTTCCGGGAGCTTGAACCTCGGTTTCAAAATTATATCTTAAAACAGATTGATCTTCTGTTGACGCTGCAGGATAAGGATGCCAGCGGATGAGGGTTAATCTGCGATTAGATACCATCTTCACCACGGCCTGCTGACGGTTGTTTCGTTTTTGCCTGCTTTGCTAATATCGCTTTCCTTGAACCCATGAGTATAGATAGGGGTTCAAGGATGGGGATGTTTTCGCAGAGAATTTGGATGATCACCATCATGGGTACGGCGAGGATCATTCCCATGAAACCCCAGAGCCAGCCCCAGATCATGAGGGCCAGGAGGACTATTAAGGGTGAAATTCCCAGATTGTCCCCCATGATCATCGGCTCTAAGACGTTGCCGATAATCATGTTGGCACTCAGCATGATTATCCCCACCAGGATGATGGGAGTCGGCTCAGGCCAGAACTGGAGCAGGGCAAAGAGGGTTGCCCCCACTCCGACGACGATGCTGCCAATATTGGGAATGAAATTCAGGATAAACTGGAGGACCCCCCATAGGATGGCAAACTCAAGCCCCACAAACCCCAGACCGAGGGTGACGGAGATCCCTGTTGCCAGAGAGATGAGAAACTTCGCGGAAAGATACCGGGTAACCTGGTGCATCACATCGGCGCCGATTCTTTTTATCTGGCCGGCTCGTTTTTCAAAAGCCAGATCAATTTTTTCCTTAAAATAGGTTGCCTCAATCAAGAGGAACACCACAAACAGCACCACCATGACGGCATCTTTCAGAAATCCTATAAAAAAGTTGGAAAGATCAAAGGCAAGGTTGCGTACCCTGGTCCGTACTCCCAGTTGGGACCAGAGATTTTCAAAGAAAGAAAGATGCGCATCATAGGAAAGCTCAAAGAAATCGGCAACCCAGATATAAATCTCGGTTAAACGATCTTCGTATTTCGGATAGAGGGTCAGAATGGTCCTCCCCGCGGAAAAAAGCACTATCCCGATAAGATACAGCCCGGTTATAATAATACCGATAGCTAATAAAATCGAAAAAATGCGGGGAATATGCCACTGTTCCAGAAAAGCGACCAAGGGGGTCATAACAAACGCTAACAGTATGGAGATGGTAAACGGCAATAGCACTGGAGCGGTAATTTTAAGCACTGCCCCAGCAAGTATCCAGGCAATAAAGGCTATCAGAAAAAAAAATGCCCGTCCTGGATGAAAAGGTTTGAAATCGGCTTTCATAGATTCGATTATACATACATAATCACCCTTCACATAGCCCCCTTTAGGCTTCAAACCCCGGTGCCCATGGAGGACCGGGGGGCAGGACCTTCCATGCCGTCGCCTTGACGCCTACGAATGGCCTATCCGGTCTACATTATACGGCATACGGATATAGGGTTTTACGTACCGCAAAACTCCGGGGCGGTCCCGTAAGGGATTGCCCTGCCTCCGGCTCGGGAAAAGGCGTTTGGCACTGAATTGCGTAGGTACCCTGGTTCGGCGAGATACGGTATCAATGCTCATCAGTCTCTGGCGGGGAGGGGGTAAACGTTTTTTTATGCGCTTGCCCTGATAAATCCCCTTGATACCCTTGACAAAGATCAAATCGTGACGATATTCTTATATAAAGATGTGATATGGGATTTATAATTATCAGTAATACGGTTGGCTTTGTACGAGCTTACCACATTATACATCGTATAATTTTTGATTCATCAAGGAGGTTTTCGTGAAACTTAAAATGAAACTGACGGTAATTATGGTCGTCATGATGATTATGGTTGTGTCAACCATATCAATGGTCCTATTAAGCCGCGCTAGTGGGCTGGAAACCGAATCATCTCACCAGGTGTTGGAATATATGACGGGGATGTATGCCCGGGAACTACAGGCGCGGTATGAACAGTATTTGACGGTTGCCAGCACGCTCGCGCAGATTATGAGTAGTTATGAGACAATTGATGAGGATGCACGACGTTCCCAGTTCAACGGAGTTATGCAAGGGCTCCTGGAATCGAATTCTAAGCTTTTGGAGGTCTTTACGGCGTGGAGACCCGATATGCTTGATGAGCGGGATAATGTGTATGAAGATACGGAGGGGACCGATGCAAGCGGAAGTTATATTACCTGGTATACCAGGGAATCGGGGTCCGTAGAAAAACGAGCCTATACGAATTATAAAACCGTTTTAGCCAATCTGTCGAAGATCCCGACCTTCAATAATCCCACCTATCGGGTGCTACAGGGGCAAAGAATATTGGTGGTGGGAATCATCGTTCCCATCATACGGGATCGGGATGGCAGTATTGTTGGCGTGGTGGGGATTAGTTATCCGCTCTCCGATTCTCAGGCCCTGGTGGGGACGATTAAGCCCTACGACACCGGCTATGCCGCGCTGTATGCTAATGATGGAACCGTCGTCTCCCATCCCTCCCCCGACTATATCGGTCAACGTTTTCAGCAGGTTTCCCTCGAGAGGCTGGGGGCAGCAGGGGTGCAAAAGATAGCAGATTCCCTCAGAACCGGGAGCCGAGTATCCATCGTATATAAGGGTAATATTATAGAAAGTTTTCCTTTTACTGTAGGGGAGACCACGACCCCGTGGAGCTTACTATCGGTGGTATCGACGAAGACCGTCTTGGCGCGGGTAACCATGTTAATTAGGTTTACCATCATAGTGGTCGTTATTGCCGTGCTGGTGGCTGTGGTTATTATCTCCTTGGTCGCCAATACCATTACCAAGCCTCTGGTGAACGTGGCGACAATCCTCAAGGATATTTCTGAAGGTGAGGGAGATTTAACCACCCATATTGATATGAAATCCAATGATGAAATTGGGGACCTCGCTCATTATGTCAATCTTACCCTGGAAAAGATAAAAAGCCTGGTAATCACCATAAAGCGACAGTCCGTTACGCTTTTCGATATCGGTACTGAGCTGGCCACTAATATGACCCAAACCGCCGCGTCCATCAATCAGATTACCGCCAATACCCAGAACATCAGGGAGCGGGTCATCAACCAGTCATCCAGTGTTACTCAGACCAATGCCACCATGGAGCAGATTATCATCAACATTAATACGCTGAACACCAACATTGAACGGCAGAGCGAGAGTGTGGCCCAGTCTTCTTCGGCGGTGGAGGAAATGCTCGCCAATATCCAGTCCGTTGCCAAGACCCTGGTCAAAAATGCCGAAAACGTTAAGGAGTTGGGGGAGGCTTCCGAAGTGGGCCGGACAGGGTTACAGGAAGTGGCTTCGGATATACAGGGAATCGCCCGGGAGTCCGCAGGGCTGCTGGAGATCAACGCGGTGATGGAGAACATCGCAAGTCAGACCAATCTTCTGTCGATGAACGCGGCCATTGAAGCGGCTCACGCAGGAGAAGCGGGCAAGGGCTTTGCGGTGGTGGCGGATGAAATCAGGAAGCTGGCGGAATCCTCCGGGGAACAGTCCAAGACCATAGCCACGGTGCTGAAGAAGATCAAGGATTCGATAGACAAGATCACCAAGTCCACGGATGCGGTATTGAACAAGTTTGAGGCAATTGATGCGGAGGTAAAGACCGTAGCGGACCAGGAAGAGAATATTCGGAACAGTATGGAAGAGCAGGATGTCGGGAGCCGGCAGATCCTGGAGGCCATCGGCCGACTCAATACTATTACCCAACTGGTAAAGGACGGTTCCCTTGCAATGCTCTCCGGGAGTAAGGAAGTTACCCATGAAGGTAAGAACCTGGAAAAGCTAACCGAGGAAATAACGAACAAGGTTCATGAAATGTCCAACGGGACAGAACAGATTAATACTGCCGTAAGCCGGGTGAATACGCTCAGTGGCGATAACCGGGACAACATCAACGCCCTGGTACTGGAAGTTTCCAAATTTAAAGTCGAGTAGAGGCAATATACTGTAGAAAAACATTCCTTTCATATAAGAAATCAGCATACTTAACCATCGTTGAAAGGAAGTTTTTCTACAGTCTCGTTACCCGGTGTCCTTGATTATCTTTTACAGCTTAAAGAGCATCTCCTCATAGCCGGGGAGGGGCCAAGCTTCCTTAGAAACTAACTCCTCCAGGGCATCTCCCCGAGCACGGACAGTATCCATGGCGGGCCGAACCTTCTCTAAGTAGGCCTTAGCCTGGGTAAAGGGGTCCACAATGCCCTGGGCCTCGGCCAAGGCAGTTTCCAGTTTGGCAGTTTCCTCATAGAGTTCCGCAGCCAGTTCGGCAATGCGCTTGACCCGTTTTTCCTGAGGGGCGCTCACTGCATGGATGGCCGCTAGGGCAGCCGCATCCCCCGCGAGGGAACCGGCATAGGCGGTAGCCGCGGGGAATATATACCGCCGGGCAAGGTCAATCGTAACTCCGGCCTCGATGTTGATCTGCTTGGCATATTTTTCAAGATAAATATGATACCGGCTTTCCAATTCTTCCATGGTTAGCACCTTGTGGGCCTCAAAAAGGGCGACGGTTTCACTGCTGGTCAGGACCGAAAGGCCATCCACCGCATTCTTTACATTGGGGAGCTTTCGCCGTTCCGCCTCCCGGACCCATTCATCAGCATAGCCATTACCATTAAACACCACCTTCCGGTGCTTGGAATAGGATTCTTTAATGATAGTCTGGATGGCTTCGTTTTTATTGGTAGCCTTTTCAAGCTTGTCCGCGAATTCGGAAAGTACCTGCGCCACCGCTACATTAAGGTAGGTATTGGGGGTGGAAATGGACTGGGAAGAACCGACCATGCGGAACTCAAACTTGTTCCCCGTAAAGGCAAAGGGGCTGGTCCGGTTCCGGTCGGACACATCCTTGGGCAGGCTCGGAAGACTGGTTACCCCAAGCTTGATCTGCACGCCTGTCTCAGTTTTGTTGCTGCTCTTCCCTTCGGCGATATTGTCCAGAATTTCGGTTAAGGGACCGCCAAAGAAGATGGAGACTATCGCCGGGGGAGCCTCATTGGCGCCTAAGCGGTGGTCATTGGCAGCGGTTGCCACGGAAGCGCGGATTAAGAGGGCATACCGGTCCACCGCTTCCACCATCGCTGAGGTGAAGAGGAGGAACCGGGCATTGGACTCGGGATTCTCCCCGGGTTCAAACAGGTTGATCCCGTCATCAGTGGCCATGGACCAGTTGTTGTGTTTCCCCGATCCGTTGACCCCGGCAAAAGGTTTTTCGTGGAGCAGTCCCTCCATGCCATGCCGCCGGGCCACACTCCGGATGGTTTCCATGACGAGCTGGTTGGCGTCCACCGCTGCGGTGGTACCGGCGTACACCGGGGCAATTTCAAACTGATTGGGGGCCACCTCGTTGTGCTGGGTCTTGGCGGGGATCCCCACCTTCCACAATTCGGTGTTGAGTTCCCGCATGAATCCGGCAACCCGTTCCCTGATGGCGCCGAAGTAGTGATCCTCCATCTCCTGGCCCTTGGCCGGCATGGAACCGAAAACGGTCCTGCCGGTCAACATGAGATCCGGCCGTTTATCATAGAAGGATTTATCCACCAGGAAGTATTCCTGCTCAGGCCCCACGGTGGTGTACACCCGTTTAGCCGTTTCATTCCCCAAGGCGCGGAGAACCCGGATTGCCTGTTTGCTCAGGGCGTCTATGGATTTAAGGAGGGGCACTTTTTTGTCCAGGGCCTGGCCATAGTAACTGATGAAGGCAGTGGGTATACACAAGGTGGTACCGGTTTGGTCTTGTTTGAGAAAGGCCGGACTCGTCACATCCCAGGCAGTATACCCCCGAGCCTCAAAGGTTGCCCGCAGTCCTCCTGAGGGGAAGCTTGAAGCGTCAGGCTCGCCCTTGATGAGTTCCTTCCCGGAAAATTCCATGAGCACCCCGCCATCAGCGGTGGGGGAGATAAAAGAATCATGCTTTTCGGCAGTAAGCCCCGTAAGCGGATGGAACCAGTGGGTATAATGAGAAGCCCCCTTGGCAATGGCCCAATCCCGCATGGAAGCGGCCACAACCTCCGCTACTTCCAGGGTAAGTTCCTTCTCCCCTGCCTGAACCGCGAGTATCTCTTTATACACATTCTTAGGCAGCCGTTCCCGCATGACGGCATTGGAAAAACAGTTGGAGCCATACAATTCGGCTACCGGAGTCTTGGTAAAATCAATTATCGAACTCATTAAAATCCTCCATGTTCATTTAAATGCGTTATTAAATTATAGTAGCAATAAGTATGCCAAGCAATAGTGGTATTGATCAATCATAGGGAGGAACGGCGTCTGAGGGGGGAGGGCCAGGGGCAAAAGCAGCAGGCGTTCATGCTAGGGTTCTGGGACGAGATGGGATAGAAACTCACGCTTTTAGACCAGAACCCGTCGGTCAAATGAACGCCTGCGGCTTTTGCCCCTGGCCCTCCCCCCTCAGACGCCGTTCCTCCCTATGATTGCCCCATACTATTGGGGAAGAGGAAGGGTGGTGATGATTTTAAAAAAATACGCAAATGTAGTTTTTGGGGGTTTTTTATACAAAAATAGAGGGGGTATCAAAGACGATAAAACATAAAAAGAAAAGGCGGTACAACTGCAGGTTATACCGCCACGCTCCTTTTTATCTTATTCCCGCAATGCGTGATTATCCAATCGCCGTGGAACCGGTTTCTCCGGTTCGGATCCGGATACATTCTTCAACCGGAAGAATGAATATTTTCCCGTCTCCGATTTCTCCGCTCCGGGCGCCCTGGATGATGGCATCGACCGTGGGCTTCACAAAGTTGTCGTTTACCGCGATTTCAATCCGTACCTTCTTGAGGAGGTTTACTTCCATTTCAACCCCCCGGTACTGTTCAGTATACCCCTTTTGCTGGCCGCAGCCCATGGCGTTGGTTATCGACATCTTGTAAACCGCTGCCTTGTACAGTTCCTGCTTCACCTCATTCAACACATGGGGCTGTATATACGCAATAATCAGTTTCATGTGGTGCTCCTTTACATGTTGCTGAAGATCTGGAAGCCTGTATAGGCTTCAGCCTTATGTTCAGTGATATCCAGACCTATCATTTCTTCCTTGGGACTAACCCGCAAGCCTGTTATCGCCTTAATTATCTTAAAGAGGATGAAGCTCGTAGCGGCAGCCCAGGCACCTACCGAAATAACCCCCAGGATCTGGGCCCCAAGCTGATGGAATCCGCCCCCATGGAGGAGACCTACTGCGGTACCTTCCACATTACCCCAGATACCTACTGCCAAGGTCCCAAAGATACCGCAGACCAGGTGTACCGAAGACGCGCCCACCGGGTCATCAATCTTGAGGACCTTGTCGATAAACTCGACCGCCAGCACCACCAAGATACCGCCGATAAGACCGATAACCACTGACGCCCCAGGGGATACCACCCCGCAGGGGGCGGTAATGGCCACCAATCCTGCCAAAGCGCCGTTCATGGACATGGAAGCGTCGGGCTTCTTGAACCAAATCCAGGACGTAAACAAGGCGCCAATGGTTCCGGCGGACGCTGCCAAGGTGGTGGTAACGCAGACCCGGGCAATGTCGGGGCTGGAACCGGAAAGGGTAGAGGCTCCGTTAAATCCATACCAACCAAACCAGAGGAGGAACACCCCCAGCATGGCCAGGGGGATACTGTGACCGGGGAAAGCCTTAACCGAAGTCTTTCCATCCGGACTTTTTATATACTTCCCAATCCGTGGACCAATGACAATGGCGCCCATGAGCGCCGCCCACCCGCCTACGGAGTGCACTACCGTGGACCCGGCAAAGTCATGGAACCCCAGTTCCGAGAGCCAGCCGCCGCCCCAAATCCAGTGACCGGAAATCGGATAGATAATAGCCGAAATAAAGCAGGTGTAGATGAGGTATGACTTGAACTGGGTCCGTTCTGCCATGGCCCCCGACACAATGGTCGCCGAAGTCGCTGCAAACACGACTTGGAAGAACCAATCCCGATAAAAATTAGCCGCATCCCTGCCGCCATCCATGGGGGCCTTGAAGAAATCAGAAGCGCCGATAAGCCCACCCAAGGCATTCTTCCCATACATAAGCCCCCAGCCGATTGCCCAATACACAATCGCCCCCAAGCAGAAATCCATCAGGTTTTTCATCACGATATTGGTGGAATTTTTCGCCCGGGTTAGACCGGTTTCTACCATGGCGAAACCCGCCTGCATGATAAATACCAGGGACGCGCCAAGGAACAACCAAATCATGTCCAAGGCATCTGACGGAGTGTACTCACCCTCCTGGGCAAACAGGGAAAACCCTATGCACAAGAGCAGTATCATTAAAACAACAATTTTCTTTCGCACTTTTCGTCCTCCTATAAAATTATTGTAATTATACAAGCAAAAACCATGCCAAGTTTGAGGGGGCGTGATGTTCGAGGGAGGCCGGTGCGTTTGAGTGAATAGTACATGGTTCGAGGGGTTCTTCCTGAGCGCCATCTCGTCGTATTTTCCTCCGCAATCAGGAATGACTTCCGTACCCGCTCACTATTATCTATATCACTATTTCCTGTTTTCTACTTTTGTGTAGAAAAAATAGTGTTGTCCTACATTTTCGTAACTCTGTAGAGGCGCCAGCTTATTCCATAATGATGAACCCGCAGGCCCATCTGTCGTTCGGTGATGCCAAGACGCCGGGCTGCGGCGGACATATTGCCGTCGCTGATCTTGAGGGCATCCACGATGAGTTCCTTTTCGAGCCGGGAGAGGGCAGCCTCCAGGGTGGTGGTGGGTTCGGTTTTGGTCGAAACTGCCGATTGCAGGCTGGGGGGCAGGTTATAGGCATGGATCACCATGTCGTTGGAAAGGATGACCGCCCGTTCAATGCAGTTCTCCAGTTCCCGGACATTACCGGGCCAGGAATGGCTGATGAGCAAGTCAATGGCAGGGGTGGAAATCCGTTTGATGAGTTTACGGTTCTTTTCGGCGTATTTTTCCGTGAAATGATCCGCTAAGAGAAGGATGTCGCTTTTCCGTTCCCGTAAGGGGGGGATGTGGAGGGGAAAGACATTGAGCCGGTAGTAGAGGTCCTCCCGGAACCTTCCGGCCTTAACCTCTTCCTCCAAATTCCGGTTGGTTGCGGCAATGAGTCTGACATCGACCTTAATGGTCGCGGTTCCCCCGACCCGTTCCAGTTCCCGTTCCTGCAGCACCCGGAGGAGTTTAACCTGGATATGGAGGGATAATTCGGCGATTTCATCGAGAAAAATCGTTCCCCGGTGGGCCAGTTCAAACCAGCCCTTACGCTGGGAGTGGGCCCCGGTGAAAGCCCCCTTCTCGTGGCCGAACAGTTCACTTTCGATGATCGATTCGGGGAGGGCGGCGCAGTTTATCTTGATCAGGGCTTCATTGGCCCGTTTTGAAAGACGGTGTACTTCCGCCGCGATAAGCTCTTTGCCAGTACCACTCTCCCCGGTGATAAGTACTGTGGCTTCGCTGGGGGCAACCTGGGAAAGCATTTCATACAGTCCCTGCATGGCCGTGCCGGTCCCGATGATGGCGCTGCCTTCGGCGATGCGTCCTCCTGGCGGTGCCTTGCCGATCCGCTTATCCTCAAGGACCTCGTTCCGGTGCACCTTGAATTGTTCTTCCATGATCCGTTCCCGGAGTTTGGCGGAGTCCGCAATGATAGAAGAGACCTTTTCCAGAAACGCCTTGTCTCGGGCCATTCGGATTTCCAAGACCTCCGCTTGAATCCGGCGTTCCGCGGAAAGGGTTCCTATCACCCCGCCTCCAGACCTGATGGGAACACAATAGTAGGTGAGACCCGCCATATCTTTTTTGGTCCGGTTCTTTGCCCGGTTGAGAAAATGGGTCTCCTTTGCAATATCCGGGACCATGATCGCCAGGCCGGTTTCAAAAACCCGGCCCACCAGCCCTTCCCCCAGGCGATAGACCCCCCGGCTCTTTTCTTCAGGACGCAGCCCATAGGCTTCCTCGATTTTCAGCAGCCCGGTTGCCCGGTCAAGCAGGGTTACCATACCCCAGGTAAGCCCTGCCCGGGTTTCAAGCAGGTTCAAAAGCGGCCCTAGGGCGGTCCGCAATTCCACATGCTTATCAAAGGTCCGGGCTATATCAAAAAGCAGTTCTAACTCGATCCGTTCCTGAGCGGCGAATTCTAACACTTCGGCGATGGCATTGGATTCCATAGGGTAATTATTATACACGAAAAACGGTATTATTAACAGTGGATTTCTGCTCTTGCCGGCGTTTGAAAGCGGCTTCAGTTCATCCTTCGTTCCAATGGCCTATCTTGCGGATCTTCTGATTCCGGTACCGGACCACTACCGAAGGGTTGCGGCTGCAGAGGTCATGTAATTCCTTTACCAGCACCTTCTTTATGCTCCCTGCGGCAGCTTCCGGGTCCCTATGGGCGCCCCCCGGCGGCTCTGGTATGATGCCGTTGATCACCTTAAAGTCCAAGAGGTCGGTGCTGGTGATATGGAGCATGGCTGCCGCGTCCTTGGCCCTGCCGGCATCCCGCAACAGTATTGAGGCGCACCCTTCAGGACTGATGACCGAATAGATGGCATTTTCCAGCATGTAAATCTTATCCCCCACACAAAGCCCTAATGCCCCGCCGGATCCCCCTTCACCGATGATGATACAGACTATCGGGGTTTTAAGCTGGCTGAACGCTTTGAGGTTCCGGGCAATGGCTTCCCCAATGCCCCGTTCTTCCGCGCCCAGTCCGGGGTAGGCCCCGGAGGTATCCACGAAGGTTACAATAGGCCGCTGGAACTTCTCAGCCTCCTTCGCGAGGCGCAGGGCTTTACGATACCCCTCGGGATTGGCCATGCCGTGGTTGCGGTGCATATTTTCCTTTAAGGTACGACCCTTCTGATTCGCCAGGATGGTAACGGGCCGCCCCTCAAGAAAGCCCAGGCCCCCAACAATGGCGGGGTCGTCCCCAAAGGCCCGGTCCCCGTGGAGTTCGATAAAGCCGTCAAAAATACGGTGTATGTACTCCAGGGAATAGGGCCGATCAGGATGACGGGCAAGCTCAACCCGCTTCCAGGCCGATTCGGTCTGGGACTGGGCCTGGATTTTTTTTTCCAGGTGTTCCAGTTCTTCTGCGGCGTCAATTCCCGATTCCCGGACGAGTTTTTTCAGTTCGTTAATTTTTTCCAGCAGATCCGTGGAATTCATCATGGCTGCTCCTTGGTTTCGGTAACACTGCCGCTTTTATGGAGGTCTATCAGCGCCGAGATGATCCGTCGCTGATCCTTCCGCGGGGCGATGATATCTACAAAGCCCTTCTCCTGTTGAAATTCCGCCCGCTGGAACCCCTCCGGCAGGGTCTGGCGTATGGTCCCTTCAATCACCCGAGGACCGGCAAAGCCGATCAGGGCTCCCGGTTCGGCAATGGTAATATTTGCCAGCATGGCAAAGGACGCGGTAACTCCTCCGGTGGTAGGATCGCAGAGGACGATAAAAAAGGGAACCCCCGCCTTATCCAGTTCCGCGACGGCGCTGGCGGTTTTTGCCATTTGCATGAGGGAGAATATCCCCTCCTGCATCCGGGCGCCCCCGGAGGTGGTATAGATCACCACCGGCAGCTTTTCCTTAGCCCCCTTGAGCAATGCCCGGTTGACCTTCTCCCCGACCACGGAACCCATGGACCCGCCCATAAAATTGAAGGACATAAGCCCTAAAATGAGGGGTTTCCCTTCAATAAAACAGTCGCCGGTGATGATCGCATCCTTCATCCGGGCCTTGACCTCCGCCTGGGAAAGTTTTTCTTCATATCCTGAAAAGTCGATAGGATTGAGGGACATGAGGTTCCCGGAGAATTCCGTGAAACTTCCCGGATCCGTCAGGTAGGTAATACGCTCCACCGGTTCCATGCGGTAATGGTAAGCGCAGGATGGACAGGTTTTGAGGGCCTGATTAATGGCTTCAGCAGTATGGTGCATACCGCAGGACGGACAGGGTAGGGAGTCCGTCACATTTGTCTTAGTGAGTCCAGCGGCTGCATTGATACAGTCGGGATCATTCACCGGTTCTTCAAGGGTTTTCAGCATTGTCGATTATCTCCACTGGGATGTAACAAGGGGCCGTAGATTACGCGGACCTTTATTGCTATGTGTTTATTCTGGCTGTGTCCTGTAACAAATTACCTTATGCGTCCGACAGGACTCGAACCTGCGGCCTACGGATTCGAAGTCCGTCGCTCTATCCAGTTGAGCTACGAACGCATGTATTGTTTAATATAATATAAAGCCTTAATGAGTCTGTCAATAGAGCCGTTTCAATATCCAGGGCGAGGGCATTAAAATTTTTTCCAGAAAAGTGGAAATTTGGCACAATTAATGGAGTATTTCGCTTTCCGCTTCCTAATACACGGAGGTACTATTAGAGTATACTGGTATGTATGGAGCATAAAAAATGAAAAAACTACCCATTGGCATGCAGGACTTCAGGCAAATCATAACCAAAAACTTTGTCTATGTGGACAAAACCCGGTACCTCTTTGAGATGCTGGATAACGGCAAATTCTACTTCATGTCCCGGCCCCGGCGCTTTGGCAAGACCCTGACGGTCTCGAC
>JAITNP010000225.1 GCA_031290455.1 Treponema sp.
GATGTTTGATAAAGCGCCGGATCAAAAAATGGGGCTTATGATCGGCCTTTTTGAAGAGCTAAACCCCCATTTTCAGGATTTTCTGCTGGATTTAATGAAAAAATTGATAAAATTACAGGATACCGGCCAAGATGAGCAGACTATTGATAAAAAACCATGATGTATACGTGATGAGCCGCTTTTCTGGCATTGCCGGGGTTTGAAGCGTAACCCTCAAACCGTCCCGCGCTTCCCTCTGATATTTACAGCTATGTCACTTTTTTTATTGCCAATATCTTGAAAGCGGCTCTAAAAACAAAAAAGCCTGCTGAACAACAGGCTTAAAACAACGGGAGCGACGGGGCTTGAACCCGCGATCTCCGGCTTGACAGGCCGGCGCGATAGACCAACTTCGCTACGCCCCCGTACTTTTAATAAGGTAATAAAAAAACAAAATAATGTCAACCGATTTATCAGCAATTTCAGCAATTCTTAATGACCGCTTGAAGTTGAGCACAGACCTGAGTCCATGTTAAAATGCACCGCCCCCGTCCCGCGCTTCCCCCTTTCAACCTTCAAAATGCCGGAAATAGAGAGAAAGGGCTTGAGGACCTTGAGGGCCATATTCATGGCCCTCAGGTATACCCACTTCATTAAACCCTTGGATAATTAAATCCGAAGCCTTCATTGCCTCATTAACTTGCAATGCAAGCGCTAGTTAATGTAAATCAATCATATTTTCTCACTATTTTTAAATTCTTTTTTAATTATGGCGCGATAATGCTCAGAGAAATTATCTTCAGATATTTCCGAAACGGCAACACCTCCCCATCCGCGGTATTTTCCGGGACTCATGCCCGTGTAGTTTTTAAAGATCTTTGAGAACCAGCTTTGATCCTCAAATCCACAGGAACTTGCTATTTCACATAATGAAAGATCCGTCTCGATCAGCAATCGGCTTGCTTTTTCTATCCTCAGACGGTTTAGGTATCTTGAAAGGTTTTCTCCCATCTCCTCCTTAAAAATGGTGCTGAAATAAGGCGCCGAAAGCCCTGAGACATCGGCAATTTCCTTGAGGCTTATTTTGCGGTCATAGTTTTCCCCGATATAACGCTCCGCTTTGCGTAAAGCCGCAACATGCCGTATTCCCTGAAAAGAAAAAATTTGTCCCTTCATCTGTTCCACAATACTGTGCAGCACATCGGTTAGTTCTTCGATGCTCGGGGTCTCCTGAATCCGCTTGAGGTATTGATTGTTGGTTTCCAGGAGGGTCTGGCCGGTATAGCCGGGAGCAATATTTGCCCGGGATAAGAGCACCACCAGCTCAATCGCCCGGTACTGTATGTATTTGAACTGATCCGGGTTGGAAAACAGCAAGGCCGCTAACAGTTCATTCAGGAGCTGTTTCCCGGTTTCAGTATCCCCCTTCCGAAGGGCGGCCAACAGCATCCGTTCCTTGTCTAAGGGATAGCCCGGCACAGGAGTGCTTGCGGGATACTGGGATTTTAATGCCATGATTTTAGCCGACAACGCGGATTGCTGCTCCGCCCGGCGTTTTATGGTTTCATAATAATCCTCACTCCCGGTGGACAGGGATTCTGCGTATATGAACATAAGCTCGGCGAGGGCCTTTATCTTCTCCGAATCTCCCCGGGGAAATATCGCCAGGGTACGCTGCAGTTCCGGCATGGGCACGGCTCCATTCCCCATCTGGTACATCTGAGCGCTGGTCTCCGCGTTGTCAACACCGAGAAATCCGCTGCCGACTAAGGCCCCGATAAAGCGGCCTTCCGCATAAATGGGACTGGTCCAGAACATAAATCCCAGTTCGCACCTGTAGATGTAGGAACCGCCGAGATGGCGGGCCTCCTTAATGGCGTTAATATGCATCGCGTTGCAGGGATTAGCGGTAAGATCCTGGAGATTATGTACCGTAGTCTTTGCTTTATATTTCGTGCAATATAAACAGATATTTTTATCAGTGATAATCTCCTCAAACATTTCAGGTATAGGGAGATAGGTATGGTCATGGACACATGCCATGGTACCCGTTGCCTTTGCATATACCGTCATTAATTTATAGGCCTTCAGTAATATAGGGCTTGTCCGGCTTGCATACGTATCAGGTTGTTTATCTTTTTTCATAACCAGCCTCCCTCTTTACGTTCTCTTACTATCATGAGATAGAATATACTGCTTGTATTGTATAATGGGTATACTATATTTTGACCATTAGGCGCTGTTTTTAGTATCCTCCAGGGATAACCCAGTTTCCATGAGCATGACGGTGGCCTTTCCCACCCTGAGGCGGTTCTGGTAAGATGCTTGTTTTTCAGCCGCTTGGTGTTCTGGCATAGTAACATCTCTGCTTGGGTTTTTATGTTTTCATAGCTTCGTTCTGCTCAAAATCGAGGAGGAGGCTACTTAGGTGGGTAGCCGTCCTCCGGTATGCCAGTACCCTTTCCGGGTGTTTGCCCACGGCTAGGCTTGGTCTTTTCCATACCGAGTTGGACCAGGTTTTCATACCTGGTTCTTGCCTGTTTCCACCGTTTCCAGAAAATTTGTCGTATACGCCGTCGTAACCATGCAAAGATGATGTTGACAGAGAAGCACGAAGATAAGATTGAAGGCGTATTATACTGCTATGACCGGGTAATAATAAACGAAGTTGCCGGCACATGGGGATCTCAGGTGGCATGAGCTGTTTTTTTAACGAAAATCACTTCAAGATATTTGATTTTCACAAGATCTTCACGCCGGTAACCGAGGGGATAAAGCGGTGCTGCCTGAGCGGATGGCGAAAGAAAACGACGCGGTGACAGAGTACATAAGAAATACGAAAGCGTTCAGGAAGGAAGACCGCGTGACGGAAATCATTGAAGAGCGCGGAACGGCGGAAGGACTGGTACCTATATTTTCGACGCTGGAAATAAGCGATGCCTATAAACCTTGGTATGACCAAGACGAAAAGCAGTGTTATGTTCTGAAAGACCAAACGAAATGTCTTCACTAACGGACACCATTGGCTGGAAAACTGGCCTGATAAAGAACAACATACGTTACCGGAAAGAGGATAACGCTTTTATCTCGATTGACCATTTCGGGCGGGCACAGGAATTATCAGACAAGATACGGCTTGAAGTTCAATGTTACGATTCATCAAGGAGCATACGCGATGGACAGTATATTCAAGCGTGAGGACGGCAGCAGGTATAACAAACGTATTTCTGGAACGAGGATTAAGCACCTTATGGGTGAAGTGTCGGTCAAAATATATGACAAGTTCGGCATAGTATTACGGAAAAACTCACCCATGCCGGGCAGGACTTATACGGTGTCCCTCACCGCAAAATATTAGGCGGAATTGGGAAGAATTAGATCGAATTATGTTGACAAGTAAATTGTTTATTGGTACAATACGACAACAAGCAGAATAGACTTGTGGACATTTATTATTCAGGAGGACATCTATGATGTTCAGAAAGACTCAAAAGAGCCTTGCTCTTTTTTGTGGTATGGCGCTTATAACAGCGGCATTTATTCTTGTTGGGTGCGATCAGACAACAAATCCTGATACCCCCCCCCCTAGCCGCAACGGTTAGGGACGTTACCATCTCCGGGATAACAGGCAGTCCGATCACTACTGGAGAAGTGGTCATTACCATTGTCAATGATACGTTCGGGACTATTACTGGAAATGCCGATTTGAAGGCTTGGATTACCAACCTGCCTACCGGTTTAACTGCAACAGCGAAGACAGCGGTTGAGGCTGGCAGTACAATTGCAAGCATTGGGGTAAGTGGAACCCCGACAGCGGTATCAAGCGGGGCTTTGGCAATCACCATTCCTGCAACAGCGCTTACAGGTGGCGAAGCCATCACGGTTACGGCAAACCCTAACGCCAAGTTTGCTATAACGGCATCATCCCAAAGTGGACCCAATTGGGATGCAATTAATTGGTCGGATACTAATGCGGTCATTGGAACGGCGGCGGCAGGCCTTACAAGCTCAAGCACTGATAAGCGAGCTAAAGAGATGGCAACAGGAGATCTGGCGACTGATGCCTTGGTCTGGTACATCGAAAACAAAATTGAGACTCCTTATAAGCAGGATATTGATTTTGCATATACCAATGGCGGCGGACTTCAAAATAACGGACTTGCGGCCGGCCCAATTACTGTTGGCAATGCTACAAGCGATGTGGTTAAAAGTGATACGCTCAAAGTATTTTCTGTAACAGGGGCTCAAATTAAAGCGCTGCTTATAGCAAATTCCACCGATATGACTCAGGTATCTAAAGAAGTCAAGTACACTATTAATATTCCTGCGAGTGGTGATGTTACGATCACGGCTCTTACTATTAATGGTACCCCGGTTGAAGATGGTACTGTCTACAGGGCATCAAGCGGCAGTACACCAACAGGGGCAACCGATGTGGTTACTATTCCTGACACTACCAAATTTAATACCGTGATTCCGTATTATATTTACCACAAGACTGGGGGAGGGACGGTAACACTAAGTCCAGAGCCACTCGACCGCATTACCATTACGAGTCAGTAGATATTTTCAGCGGTTGAACTTGCAAAACTGAAGTTTTGCAAGTTCCTCATTTATTATTCGGGAGGACATCTATGATGTTCAGAAAGACTCAAAAGAGCATTGCTTTTTTTTGTGGTATGGCGCTTATAACAGCGGCATTTATTCTTGTTGGGTGCGATCAGACAACGAATCCTGATAACGATGAAACCAGTGATCCGCTGGCCTCGATCCAGTACAGAGACCTGGCGTCCATAACGGGCGTTACGGTTACCACAGTCCCGTCCTATGAGGAAGCAAATGGACCCTTCAATGCAGCTAATGTGCTGGTAACGATTGCTAATTTCAACATTGGAAAATATGAGGTAACCAATGATCTCTGGTTCAGTGTGTACCAGTGGGCAACCAGCCCAGACCGGGGCGCTAACATCTACACCTTTGACAACAAAGGTACAACAGAAGGCGCGATGCATAGCGGCGCAGGCGCTACAATTCCCTGGCTCGGTGCGCCGGAGGCGGATAAGAACAAGCCCGTGGCGTATGTAGATTGGCGGGATTCAGTGGTATGGTGCAATGCGTATAGCGAGATGACCGGAAAAACACCGGTGTATAAAAAGGCCAATGGTGACATTTTGCGACATAGTGATAACCATGATACCCCAGCCCCCGGCGGAGAGGCGGAAAACGCCCTCCAGGATTCGGCTGCGACGGGATACCGGTTGCCTACGGAAGCGGAATGGGAATTCGCGGCTCGCGGGGGCAGCACCAGTGCTGAGGCATGGAATTATCGATGGTCGGGAACCAATACCGAATCCGAGGTCGTGCAGTATGCATGGATACCTGGTGATAGCACTGATAATTGGGCTGTAGTGGGGAGTAAACTCCCCAACAGCGCCGGTATTTATGATATGGGCGGAAATGTAATGGAGTGGACCAGTTTTGACACCGGGGGCTATCGTTATGCCGCTCGGGGCGGCGCTTTTTACCGGGATGATCCGGCCCGCGTCGGCTTTGACCGGAGGGATGATAATGGCATCGGCAGCCAGCGCGATCTTACTGGTTTCCGGGTGGTGTCCAAGTAGGCCCGGTTAAGAAAAAGAAAAACCGTGAAGGTGAAAAGCACCTTTGCGGTTAAAACCACAGAACAGGAGGAAATATGAAAAAAATTACCCTACCGCTTCTTATTTTAACACTGGTTTTTATCAGTTGTGATGACCTTCCCACCGGAGCTAATACGGATTCATCAAATGACACGGATGAGTTTGGAACCAATAGATACTCAAACCGGGAAATGGAGACCGCTTTAGGCGATATGATCAGTGATGCCGCGGTTTGGTATATTGAAAATCAAATCGAAGCATCGTACAAACAAAATATTGACTTCGCCTGCTTCAACGGCGGTATTTTTGACGGCGGACTTCCCAAAGGTCCTGTTACCGCCGCGATGATTCCCGGCCTCATCAAATCAGATACCCTTGCTATCGTTGCGCTGCCCGGTTCAAAGGTTACGGAACTTTTTACCTATTTTGCTTCCCTCCCCCAGAGTGATAACGGCTGGTCCCAGGTTTCCAAAGAAGCCCGGTTTACCATTGACTATACCCAGGGGCAAAGTGCGGGGCAGCTTAAAGGGCTTACCATCAAGGGGGAAGCGCTTGACCCAGATAAAACCTATTATGTGTGTACCAGCGATATCCTTGTTCAGGGAAAACATGGGGGTCATAATTATCCGGTTTTAACCGCAGCAGAAAACCAGGTATTTACCGGTGTGCTTGTTTCGGAGGCGATTACCACCTATGTTTCCGCGCAAACCCAGCCTTTCGAGCCTGAAACCGATGGCCGTATCACGATTATAGGCGGCTATTGAATCGCTTCGTAAAACAATTTTAGGAGGACACTATGATGTTCAGAAAGAATCTATCGGTACTATGCACGGCGTTTATAGCGGTAGCATTGTTTTTTGTTGGATGTGATAACGGCACTACAGACCCGAAACCGGAGGATCAACTTGATTCTGATTGGGGCACAATTGATTGGAGCGTAGTTTCCGATTGGGAGAGTACCACTGATACTACCGTTATTGGAACAGCTCATGGGGATTTTTTACCTCCAGCAGATAAAACTTCAGAAACGGTGATAGGAAACTTCTACGCCGACGCCGCAGTTGAATATGCGGAACAAACATGGGGGGAACCGGTAGATTTTGCGTTAACCAATGGCGGTTATACCGGTATCCAGCATGCAGGCAGTGGTGAGGGAATTCCCGCAGGCGATATTGCTCTTAACACGGTGAATAACGCGGTCAAGAGTGATGGTCTTTATCTCATCTCGGTAAGCGGTGCGGATATTAAATATGGTTTTGAGCGATTTTTTAGACACTTCGGCACAAATTCTCCAACGGAAATAGCTAATGTATCCAAAGCAGTTTCCTATACTATCAGCGCCGACAAGACCAGCATTACAGAGTTTACACTGAACGGCGTTGCCATTGACCTGACTGACACAACCAGGAAATACCGTGTCTGTACCATTAGCTTTGTTGCCAATGTCTCAGGCGATAGAGCGCCTTTCTATCAAAGGGATATAGACCCGGTGGATAAAGGCATCGCGTTCCGTGGGGCTGTGGCCAAATATATTAAAGCCCACGGTACGATAGATCCGGCAGACCATGCCCTTGGCCGTATTACCGGAAGTCTTGACTAGGAGGAAAAGTGCGTCCAGGATTATTTCGAGTTACTATCCTTCTGTTTGTCGCTGCCCTTGTTTACCCTCAAACAGATACGGTATCATCCCACCATGCTGATCCCGATCACATAGCCGCGGAACACACCGAACAGGAAGATGAAAGTCCGCAGACTGCCGAAGAGGAGGATGTGGTGCGCCTTCCCGATGTGGAGGTGAACGCAAAAAAAGAGACCACTGAGTATATTACTCAGGAGCAGATGGAGCGGGAAGGCTCGGAAGACCTCTGGGAAGCGCTGCGCCATACACCGGGAGTGATCCGGGATGGCGGCGGGGGTATGCGCAACGAATCAAACTTTACAGTCCGGGGCTTTGATGAAATGCTGATGCCCGTGTTTATTGATGGGGTGCCCATGGCCATGCCCTACCGGGGAGACGGGGACCATGCGCGGTTTCTCACCGGCGACCTTGAGGGTATCGAGATTCAGAAGGGTTACAGTTCCATGCTGCTTGGGGCAAACACCATGGGAGGCGCCATAACCATGCGCATCGCCCGGCCTAAAAAGCCCTTTGAGGCGTTTTTCAAAACCAGCTTTGATATTGATAACATCGGGAAGATCGGCGGGAGTACCCATATATTGAGCCTCGGCACCAAGCAGGACCTCTTCTACGGGAAGACCACCCTCCAATACCGCGACATTGACCACTACCGGCTCTCCGAAAAGTTCGAGCCGGTTCCAAACGCCCTCCAGGGAACCGGGGAACGGCTTTTTTCCGATTCCACGGACCTGAAGCTCACCCTGCTTGCAGGATGGACCCCGGGGGAGGCCCTGGATATAAACCTTACCTACGTGTATCAGGACAGCAACAAAGGGGTTTCACCTCCGGAAATAACGAATAAGGCTCCTTCATTTGACGTATGGCCCACCTGGAAACGACAGAGTGTCAGTTTAAACGGCGCCTATACCATGAATACCTACTATGTTAAAGCCCTTGCCTACTTCGACAAGTATGACAACACCCTGTCCAAATACAGTAGTTGGGAAAATCTGGCCAAGGGCAATGAAACCCATGATAGGGATTATCCTTCAGACTACGATGACTATGGCACCGGAGGGCGTCTTGAAGGGGGCTATCATTTTAACTCCTGGAACACGCTGGAAGCAGCCCTGACCTTCAAGCAGGAAGGGCACCGGGACAACAAAGACGGAACCAGCACCAAGGATATCAGAGAAAACACCTGGTCTTTGGGCGCCGAATATTCCATGAACCCCTGGAAGCCGCTGACCTTGACCGCAGGGGTGGGGCTTGATGTGTTAAGCCCCCAGGACTTCTGGTCTATCAATGATTATAAGGAGAGCGGCCCTTTGTGGATGCTGTCCTGGCAAGCGGGTATTTTCTACGACCTTACGCCAAACCACGAATTCCACTTCACCTACGCCCGGAAAAACCACATCCCCACCATGACCGCCCGGTATTCAGATTCCATGGCCGTCCCCAATCCTGATTTGAAGCCTGAGCAGGCATACCATTATGAATTGGGCTATAAGGGGTATTTCTTCAACAAGATCAATGTAACTACTGCGGTGTATTACAGTGACATCACCGATCTGATTGCAGAGAAACAGGTTATTGAGGATGGCAGACAGATTAAAAAGCGCTTTAATATTGACGCCACGGCCTTTTACGGCTTTGAGCTGGGAGCGGAACTGTATCTCTTCAAATATTTCAGTGCCGGCGGCGCCCTTGCCTTAAACCGGTACGAAGTCAAACACAACGAGGAAGGCCAGGACGCCATAGGGAACTACCCTAAAACCACCACCAATGCGTATCTGGTGATAAGGGCCCCTGGGAATGCTTTTACCACTGATACCCCGTATTAAAACGCCGGAAATGCTCTCGATTATACCCAATGTTGAATATATCAGCGCCCGGTATGCCTCGGGGCACATGGTGAGCATCAATACCGCCAATATAAATGATCGCTATTTCCTCGCAGGCCTCAAGATTTCCGCAGACCTCACCAAAAACATCACCCTTTCGGCAGGTGTGGAAAACATTTTTGATGAAAACTATGTATTGGATGATGGAACGCTCCCGCTTCCAGGGCGCACCTATAACCTGACCTTGAGCGCCAAATATTGAT
>JAITNP010000056.1 GCA_031290455.1 Treponema sp.
CGTAAGTTCGGCAAGAGCCTGTTCTTTTCGCTCCTCTCCTGCTACTACGACATCAATTACGCGGATAAGTTCGGGCGCTTGTTCAGCGGCCTGTATATCGGCGCTCATCCCACACCCAACCGGAACGCGTATGCCCTGCTGAAATTTGACTTTTCAGGTCTCAATACCGCACGTGCGGAAACCTTTACGGTTTCATTTTACGACAAGGTACGGTCAAGTCTGTACGGTTTCTTGAGTATATATCGCCGCTTTTTTCCCGATGCCGATGCCAAGATTCAAATGGTAGAACAAACTGCCCAGAGTACCGGCGCTTTGCTTACCCTTTACAGAATGGCAGAAACTGCCGGGATACCGCTCTTTGTCATCATCGACGAGTACGACCATTTTGCCAATGACCTCATTGCCCTGGGAACCGCTATGGGAGACGATGTGTACCGCCGTATGGTACAGGCCAACGGTATGGTGCGGGACTTTTACGAAGTGCTCAAAGATGGAACCAAATCCGTGGTGAAACGGATCTTCATCACCGGCATATCCCCGGTCATGCTCAACGACCTTACCAGCGGTTTCAACATCGCCGATAATCTCACTCTCGATGTGCAATACAACGAAATGCTGGGCTTTACCCAGGACGAAGTCAACGCTATCATGAAGAAAACCGGGGTCAATCCTGAGTACATCAATGTGAACATGGAGCAATACTACAACGGGTATCTTTTTCACCAGAAGGGGGAATATCGGGTGTACAACCCCGCGATGGTACTCTACTTCTTTAATCAAATACAGGCTGAAAATCGTCCGCCCAAAAAAATCGTTGATGACAACAATAGAACTGATTACGCGCGACTGCAACGCCTGGTGCAGAACGACCGGAACCGCGAGACCTTGCTGGAAATCGTCAAGGGTAACGGGATCGTGGCAAACATTGCCAGTCAATTCTCGATTGACGAGATGTATAACGACGACTATTTCATCTCCCTGCTCTTCTACATGGGGCTGCTCACCATCGACACCGCTATCGAGGGAGATATACGCTTGAAAATCCCCAACTACTCCATTCAAACCTTCTACTGGGAGTACATTGAACGGCTTACCCGTGATTTAAACACCGAAGTTAGTATCAATGTGCGGGAACAAAGCGCCGCCATCAGGGAGTTAGCCTACCGCGGCAATCCTGTACCCTACCTCGAATACATCAGCAAAAACATTTTCAGCCGCCTGTCCAACCGCGACCTCATAGGGTTTGATGAGAAGTACATCAAAATCATGCTCCTCAACGGTCTGTTCCAGAGCAACCTCTACGAGCCGGTTACTGAACGGGAGATAGACCAGGGTTACCTGGATATGTACTTACAGCGCAATCCCCGGCTGCCCGATGTGAAGTATGAGTGGGTGTGGGAGCTTAAATATCTCAAGAAAGAAGACTCAGGTAAACTGGAGGCCAAACGCGCCGCGGCCATGACGCAGTTAGAAAAATACCGGCAATCTTCCTTGTTCAGCAGCCGCACCGATGTAAAATACGCCACCCTCATATTCATCGGGAAAGACAAGTTTATGATTGATCGGCTTGAAGTATCATCATAATAAACACCTCGATATAAACACCTCGATATAAACACCTCGATCATCGCCAAAAAATTCCGCATAATCTGCGCCTCCTTAATCTGATATCTTTATTCTGGGCTTCACGAAACGCAGCAGGGATTGATCAATGGTTATCTCCAGGGGACTCCCCAGCGGTGGAAGCCCGGTCCTGAGTCTCGCTTCAACGGTAATGACCGTTTCCCCGGAACCGGTGTTTCTCTGGGGTAATGCCACTTGCAGGATAAGCCGTTCTCCTGCGAACATGCTTTTACGGAAAAGACCGGTAACCGGGGGGCGACCGGATTGGGTTGTTCTGTCTCCGGTTAAAACCAAGGCATCTCTGGGGATGAAGAGGAACGGCGCTTCCACGGAATACTCCGAACCTGGTGGAATGATGAGCCTTCCTAAGGGGGAGTTAACCTGTGTTCCCTCCGGGATGTGGGCTTCTATGGTACAGGGCAGCACTTGGCCCGCGCCAAAGAACCAGGCCCCTGCCTCGGTTTTGGGGGCAAGGAACAGCTCCCTGGCGGAACCACGCTCAATGATGCGCCCTGCGGACATGAGGGCGATCCGGTCTCCCAGGATCGCGGCTTCTTCCCGGTCGTGGGTAACGAAAATACAGGGCGCCTTCGATTGCGCCCTGATATCAAGAAATTCCTGCCTAATTTCCCGGCGTAAGGGGGCGTCCAGGCTTGAAAAGGGTTCGTCCAACAGGAGCGCCCGGGGAGCAGTTGCCAAGGCGCGGGCTATGGCTATACGTTGCCGTTCCCCCCCGGAAAGGGTATTGATTCGCCGTTTTTCATATCCCGATAGGCGAACAATCCGCAGGGTTTCCGCAACAACCCGTCGGCGTTCCCGCTTTGGGACGCCCCGGATGAAAAGGCCATAGGCTATGTTTTGTCCCGCATCCAGGTGGGGAAACAGGGCCAAATCCTGGAATACCACGGAGATGTTCCGTTTCCAGGGAGGAAGACGGCTTATATCTTCCCCGTCACTGCGGAGGACACCCCTTTCCGCCTGGACAAGTCCGGTGATAAGGCTCAGGGCAGTGGTTTTGCCGCATCCCGAGGGACCAACCAGCGCCAGGGTTTCCCCATCGGCAACCGAACAATCAAGGCGCACCGAAAAATCGCCGTAGGTCTTGGTAAGTTCCTGTATTTCAAGGGCCATGACATTGCTTCTTGCGGGTCCCGGCCCCTGCTTCGGATAACAGAAAGGCCCCGGCGCAGCTCAGGATGAGGAGGGTTCCCGCGGCGCAAGCCGTGCCGTAACGGTAGGAACCGGCGGCGCGGTATATCAAAAGGGGAAGGGTTTCCCAGTCTTCGATGCCTAAGATCATGATGGCGTTGAGTTCTCCCAGACTGATGGCTGCGGAAAAGCCCCAGGCAGCACGGAGCCGCCTCATTGAAAGGGGCAAGGCCACCGTAACTATCCGCTGCACCGGACCTGCCCCGAAGACCGAGGCCGCGTTCATGGTATTGAGCGGCAGGGCCTTAAGCCCTTCGGAGATGGAATTAAAGGCAAAGGGCAGGGCGGTTACCGCGTGTACGGCGGCAACCGCCCCAATAGAGCGGGCATGATCCCTGCCGTAGAGGATAAGCCAGCCCAGGCCCAGCACAATCCCCGAAGATACCAAAGGGGCGGTGGCAACGGCCCGTAACAGGGTCCCCAGGAATGAACCGGTACCAGAACGCTCCGGCTTTGCAGGTGCCCCGGCAGTGGTCCTCGAAAGAGTAGCCGCTGCAGCGGCAAGGCTGGCCAGCATACATGCCAGGGTCGCCGAGAGCAAGGCCAGGAAGATGGACCGGAACAAGGCGGGAATGCTCCGTTCCCCCAGGGAACGCCACCATCTGAGGCTGATGCCCGGGGCGGATGCTCTGGAGGTCCGGGATAAAAAAGATTCTATCGGGATGGATACGAGGGGTCCCAAGACAAAGAAGCACATCCCCAGGCCATAGAGGATGATGACCGCAGCGCCCCATAGGGTTCCCCGGGTCTCCAGGGGCCGCTCCACCAGGTCCGGGATTATGGTCCGGGATTTCCCTTCAAAGAACAGATACCCGATAAAGACAAGTCCGGCAATGGCGGTTTCTATGCAGGCAAGCATGCCGGCGCTGGAGAAATCCAGGGAAATCCGGGCATAACGGTATATTTCCACTGCCAGGGTTGTGGCTGCAGGTCCCCCGCCCAACACCAAAACCACCGCGAAACTGGTAAAACTGTAGAGAAACACCAGAAGAGCAGCGGCCAGGAGGGAGGGAAGCGCGATGGGGAAGAGTATGGTCAGACTGGTTTGAAAGGGCGTCGCTCCCAGGGTTGCCGCTGCCGGGGCATAGGCTCTCCGGGCCTTGAGAAGACCGTCCCCCACCAGGCGTAGGACCAGGGGAAAATTGTAAAACCCATGGGCCAGGATGATTGCCTCCGGTTTATACAAGATCCGGAGCGGCCCTGTCCTGGCGCCGGAGATGGCCATTAAGAGCCGGTTGGCCCATCCTGCATTACCGAAAAAAAGCACGAACCCTAAGACCACGAGGATCGAAGGCATGGCAAAGGGTATGCTTATGCAGGCCCGTAAAGCCCCGAAAAAACGGCCCCCCCCGCTTCCGATATACCACGCGCCAGGAAGTCCTAACACCAGGGCCATGAGGGTACTCAACAGGGCTTGGCGGAGGGTAAAGAGCACCACCGGAAGGAGGGAGGAATTCCGCAGTACCGCTGCCGGTTCTGCCGCCTTCCCTATACCCCCCACCAGTGCAGCCCCGTAGGGGAGTATAAACGCGATTATCACTGCCCCCAGGGGCAGCAGGGCCAAAAGCCAGAAAACAACCCTGTCGTATCCGCGGAAAGGGGCCGTCCTCATTGACCTGCGGTCTGAACCACCAGGGCAGCCCAGGCAGTGAGTTCAGCATCGGTAACCGGACGGGGCCGCAGGGGCTTATCGCTTTTGGGGGTGATCCTGAAGGATTCAGGCAGCGGAATGGTAATGACCGGGTACATCCAGTTGGTCAGGGGAATAATATCCTGAAATGCAGGGGAGAGCATAAAATCCAAAAACCCTTTGGCCTGTTCTTTGTTTTTACCGGCGGTTAAGATCCCTGCAACCTCAATCTGAATGGGATGCCCCTCGGTGAACAGGGCGGCTTTGTACCGTTCAGTCCCTTCATATTCAAGATGATACCCAGGGCTGGTGGTGTATGAAAGCACCAGCGGCGCTTCCCCGGCGGTAAAAAGCCCGTATCCCGCACTCCATCCATCGGCAATGGTGAGGATAGTAGGGGCAAGTCGCTGCCAGTACCCTTTCCATGCATCGCCGTACACTGCCTGAGTCCAGGCCAGGAAGCCCAGCCCCGGAGAAGAGGTCCGGGGGTCCATCAGGATAAGCCCCTTGGCGTACTTTTCCGCGGTCAGGTCCTCAAGGCTCCGGGGGGGATCAAGAATCTTTTCAGAATCATAGACAATGGCGAAATAGCTATAATCCAGGGGGATTAACCGGTAAGTCTCATCAATAACCAGCTCGGGGAAGACCTTTTCCATCCCCTTGGGCTTATAGGCCTCCAACAATCCGGATCCCAGGGCCTTATCCGCAAGGTTCTGATCCAGCCCCAGGATAATATCCGCCCCGGCCTGGTTCCCTTCCAACAGCAGCCGGGATAACACCTCCCCAGCGTCTCCGTGGCTTACCCACCGCAGGGTAATCCCCGTTTCCGCAAGAAACCGTTTGGTTACCTCCGGGCCAGGACCCCATTCGGAATTAAAGGAATCGTAGGTCCAGATCACGACTTCCTGCTTTGCCGCCGCCGTCCCCTGGGTGCTGGGAGAAGATTTTTCCTTATTTCCCCCGGCAAAAACCAGGGAAACCGTGAAAGAAACAAACAAGGCCGCTAAAAAGAGAAGGCGGCCCCTGGAAGGATGGTGCTTCCTGTACATCAAAGATGCTCCTTACACTGACCGGATAATGGATGATGCGAAATTGTACCAATGGCCAGCGCTCCCGAAACCATACCTGTTTCAGGCGGACCGTGTTCCCTACGCCGGCATTATCCGGATCAGGTTCAATGGGTGTAATCTCAGGCATCCCGTTTAAAAAACAGTCAACCACCCCGGTATCAATGTACAATAAATTAAAGGCACCTCTAAAAACTACCGTTTTTAGAAGCGCCCTCAGAGCGGGAAACGGGAGTCGGACCCGCGACATCCACCTTGGCAAGGTGGCGCTCTACCACTGAGCTATTCCCGCAAAAACTGAACCACCACGGATTCAAATCTTCACTGCCCTACTTATTACATAATACCTATTGCGCTATAAAAAGTCAATATAGTCACAAAAAATTATGTATGAGCCGCGAAGGGTTCGAACCTTCGACCCGCAGATTAAGAGTCTGCTGCTCTACCAGCTGAGCTAGCGGCCCATAACATCGCAACGATGTATGTTAATTACAGTACCGGAATGCATTAAACAAGTCAAGCCCCTTTTTACAATTTTTTTTCAATTTTGAAGCATTTTCAAAATACCGGAAACTTGACAAAATCATAAAGAAAATCAATAGGAGCAGAGCATCATGATTGAACTTGTCGCCTGCCTGGGTAACCCCGGCAGAGAATACACTCGAAACCGGCATAATGCCGGATGGCTGCTGGCAGAACGGCTACCGGTCTTTTCATCCCTGAATTGGCAGCAGAAATACCATGGCCGGTATGCCAGTATGGAGGGAAGCAGGCTGCTGGTCTATGACAAGATGACGCCGGGGTCTCATGGGACGGAATTATCCCAGAAGGCCAAACTGCACGTGCTCATGCCCGAAACCTACATGAACTGTTCCGGGGATTCGGTGTATCAGGCAGCCGCTTTTTTTAAAATACCACCGGAAAGGATACTCCTGGTCCACGACGAACTGGAACTGCCCCTGGGCACGGCGGCCCTGAAGTTTTCAGGGGGCCTGGGAGGGCATAACGGCCTCCGCTCCATGAAGGCCCGTTTCGGCGCCGCCGACTTTTGGCGGCTTCGCATCGGCATAGGCCGGCCAAACCATGAGGATATTGCTGGGTGGGTGCTTTCGGACTTTACCGCTGATGAGCAGCCCATCCTGGAGCACGTCCTGGATGCCTGCGCCGATGCCCTGCTTCAGGCATTAATCAACGGTCCCGAATCCTTGCTGCCAGCATGGAACAAACGAAAAATAGTCGATCCCCTTCAAAATACCGGCAATAGCAGAAAAGCAACATAGCTGCCGTTGCCGGTATTTTGAAGGCCCTTCTATACCGTGGCGAGCATGCGGGCAATCTGTCGTCCTGCCTTGCCTCGATGACTTAGGCGGTTCTTTGTTTCTTCCGATAATTCCGCCACGGTGCGGCCCAAGGCAGGAAGATAGAGGAGCGGATCATACCCAAAGCCCTTATCGCCCCGTGCCGTGGGGATAATTTCACCTTCCAAGGTTTCCTGGGCAATGAAGAAACGGTCTTCATTTAAAAGCAGGGCCATGGCGCAGACGAAACGGGCGCTGCGGCAGGGATTATCTCCCAGTTCTTGCAGGAGCAGGGCGTTTCGTTCCGGGGCACTGAGGATTTTGCCCCCGGTCGTGGAACCAGCGCCCTCGGGGCCGCTATACCGGGCGGAATAGATACCTGGCCGGCCGTCCAGGGCATCCACGCATAGCCCCGAATCATCGGCAATGACCGGCTCCTGTACCAGCCGGTACAGCGCCCGCGCCTTGAGCAGGGCATTTTCCAAAAAGGAGGTCCCCGTTTCATCGGGATCAAAATCGATCCCTCGGTCCGCGGGGATTTTAATACCATGTCCGGATAAAATGGCCTGGAGTTCCTGTTTTTTGTGAATATTCCCGGTGGCAAACCAAATCGTCATGCTACTTCACCAAGAAGCTGGCCAATGAGGGAATCGAGATAAAGTTCCCAATTGCCCCGCCCAGGGAAGAAAGAAAAAATACCAGCAGAGCCTTGGTGATGCGGTTCCGGTATATCCCCCGCAGGCTCGTAACATCCTCAGGAATCCTTTGGGTATCCTCTACCCGGGGTTTTCGGAGAGTTGCCTCGGTGATCCCTGAAAAAAGACCTACCCCAATGAAGGGATTGATCGTCGCAATGGGGGCGCCGAAAAAAGACACCAGGATGGAGAGGGGATGCCCCAGGGCAATGAGGGTGCCCAAGGCCGCGAGGGACCCGTTGAACAGCACCCAGCGGAGGAGCATGGAAAGGCTCACCCCGGCGCCGGCCCGGAAAAAGCCCACAACAATGAGGGCCACGATGAGGACCGGTATAAGCCAACCCAGGGCCTTTACCAGAATTCCCTGGGGAGGAATGGTATCTAAATCAGCGACATCCTCCGCTTCTTCCCCGGCAGCCAGTTTTTCAAGGTGAGCCTTGATGCCCAGGAGGTGCCCTGCCCCGATAACGGCGACTTGTTTGACCGTTGTCCCCGAGGTGCTTGCCGGCCTCGTGCAGGTCCATATTTTGGCGGCAAGGTAACGGTCCCGCTCGTCGATGAGGGTCTCCTTAACCGCGGGAAGGTACTCAGCCAATTCGGCCATCATGCCGTCCAGCTCGTTGCGGTTTTTAAGGTTTTCAATTTCCACTTCGCTTAATTTTTCAGTGGTAAAGGCGCTGGACACGAGGGAAGCCATGAGCTTACCTTTACTCCAGAGGCCGCAGCGGGCCCAAGCCCGGCGAAGGGTCAACTGCACTTCCCGGTCGCATAAACTATAGGGAATGTCCAATTCCCCTGCGGTTTCAATGGCAATCTTCATTTCCTCCCCTGGTTTTACTCCAAGGTCCGCTCCCAAACGACGTTGAAAGCTGGATAATATCAGGTTAGCCATGAGGAGGAACCCCCTGCCTTCTTTAAAAACCTTGACCACATCCAATTGTTCCCAATTTTCCTGTTCAGATAGGGACTTGTACCTTCCCGCATCCAGTTCCACGCAGACCACATCAGGTTTACGTTCCCGGATTACCCGGCTTACTTCTTCAATGCTTTCCCGGGAAACATGGGCAGTTCCAACAAGGGTGATCTCCCGGTCCCGAAGAGTAACGGTCAGCGATGATTCATTCATTGATGCTCCTGTGATACTATACCCCGTTTCGATGCCGATAGAAAAGCACCCCGGCTGTGATCCCTGGGTGTATTATTCCCGCTTAAACGGTATGACCATATTATCCCCCCGGCTTATCCGCTTCCTGGAACGCGCCGGATCCAAAGGCCGTTATGAAGTAATTTATATTTGAATTGTGCGATATGCGAAATAAAGAGAACACAGCCCAGCCCGCAAGCCCCGCGCTCGTGCGGCGTTGCCGTAAGCACGGGGGCGGGCTGTGAAACGGCGAGGGGCGGGGCAAAGAAGGTGCCCTGGAGCGACATTTACAGTTCGGGCCGTGCAAACCCAGCGGCACAAAGGCTAAACGACTTCCTGGGAACGGAAGCCGGGCCACTCGTAGCGGACTAGGTCGGAATCTTTGGAAAGGACGGTAACGATGCTGATGTGCTTTTCGCAGTCCGGGTATGCGGTCAGGAAGGCGGTCAAATCCAGTTCCTTGTTGAGGTGGTACATGATGGTGTTTGAGTCCAGGACAACGACAGGTCTACTCATAGCGGGGCTCCGGTTCGGTTACACAGCGCTGCCGCCTCGCGGCCTTCCGCGGCTTTTTGACGGAGGCGTTCCTGCTTGGCTGCTTCAGCCGCCTCCCAGGGGTCTGCCCAGTCCTCCTCTCGTTGTTTGAGCCAGGGTTTGAGGGATTCCGGTATGTTCCGCTTCCGGGCCGCGTCAATGGCGGGAAGGATGTCCAGCATACGCCGGTATTCCTGGGTCTGGGCTTCAGTCTTCGCCTGGCGGATAAGTTCTTCGAGGACACCCTCCACATCATGGCTGGGAGTGTGAATGTCGCTTTCCTCCACCACCTTGCGGATGCGGTTCATTTCCCTGGCCGCCGTCTTGCTGTCCAGGACGACCGTTTCGGGAACTACCGCAGCCGGTATCGGGCCGGCATGATGGCTTTCTTGCAATGCCTGTACCTGCCGGCGCAGTTCCATCAGGGCTGCCCAAATGTCTTCCAGAGTGACACCCTGGGGTGCTTGTGCGTGTACGCTCATGTAGTGCTCCTCGGGTACAGTATGGCACACCGCGCAGAAAATCGCAAGGCAGACCAGCAGCGAGGTTAAGGACATCTCCGGCAACACGATATATCGAATCAGATGAGGACTTACGTTTTTTTTCTGGCTGATATGTCGTTGGAAAGGCGTACCTGTGAACAGGCAACGCCCGTGTTTTCGGGAGTAACACGGTCATTTTGCCAAACGCGCAATGATGGGTATGCTTTACTGTATCTCTTATCATATCCAGAGAAAGGGGATTTTGTAACCGTTCACGGCAATCTTCATTTCCTCCCCTGTGATACTATACCCTGTTTCGATGCCGATAGAAAAGCACCCCGGCTGTGATCCCTGGGTGTATTATTCCCGCTTAAACGGTATGACCATATTATCCCCCCGGCTTATCCGCTTCCTGGAACGCGCCGGATCAAAGGCCGTTATGTTGCCTTTTTTGAATTCGCCTGACCGGATATAGAAAGATCGGTCCTGTTCTTTGCCAGCTCGGAAATCAGTTCTTTTTTTAACGCCCCAAGCTGCTCTTCCACATCCATCCCAACCTCAATCATCATCTCTAAGAAAATATTCATCGGAATCCGGTTGAAATATTTTTGTCGAATCGCCTCGGCCCGCTCCTTAAGATCGGGATCAACGCGAATGGTGAGATTTTCTGTTTTTCCGTCTTTTAAAATAGCCAT
>JAITNP010000231.1 GCA_031290455.1 Treponema sp.
CTGGGTTATATCTTCGATGTTGATATGCCGTTCCGCTAAAAAATTACTGACCTTGGCAATAATCCCCACCTTATCGGTCCCGACCACGGTGATAATCGCATTCATACGAACCTTCCTTATATAAAAAATTGTAACTACTCAGGACCCCCAACAAGCCAAAGCGGATAAGGCACCGAGAACATTCTGAGTTACTTTTATGGTTACAAATAATCCGCATCCATCTGTAGACCTTTTTTAGTTTGTCGGCCTTGGCGTACCTCCGCCACTATGCTTCCCCCTCCTCCTCTGCATCCACCCGCCCTTTGGAGGACATTACCGCAAGCAATTCGTTGATGCTGTCCCGGTCCACACTGATGGCCAAGCTGGGATAGAGGAGGATGATACCGTCCATATCTGTAGGGTCTGAGGGGACCTCAATGAGTTTGTATGCCTGGAGGCGCCGCAATATCTCTTTTAGCCGGGTTTTCTTTAACTCCTCATGCACCATGGCGTTGTACCGGTGCACGAAATCCAAGACCGTTACCGTGGGAAAGGCGGAAAGAAACAGTTCGGTCCGCTTTTCTTCATAGAGCAGCCTGAATACCAGGAGGGCACAGGTCTCCTCCCGACCCAGGCGCAGCCGGGTATCCCCGCCGCCCCTGAAGGCGATGACCCCCAGGGCCTCATCCTTGACCAGCCGCGCTTCCATGCAGGAAAACCAGGCGTCGTAGAGGGGCATGTTCCGGATGGTAAAGTCGTAGAGTTCCGCTTCTTTTTGAATGCCCCGGATGATGAAGGTTTTCGCAAGCAAGGTATGGAGGCTGGCCTGAAAAATATCGAATTCATCCTCGGTGAGTTCAGAAATCCGGACAATATCCGCCATGTCGCTTTTCATCGTTTTCTCCGTAAGATGAGATCCGGTACCACGTACCCGGCGCTTTCCACCGCATCATCACCAGGAACCCTGATACGCGCCGCCCCTTGGGGAAGGTCCTCGGCATGGTCCTGGTCCTGATGGTGCGGTTCATCAATATGATAGGCGAAATTTTGGGGCCGGGAATCGGCGTACAAAACGCTGTATACAAACCGCACAAAGGAATCTTCGTCCTGTACCAGGTCTTGTGAACTCAGGAGCCGCTCCCGCCCGCCCGCCTCGTCAAGCCAGGCGATTATCTTTGCGGGGCTCATTTGACGCTCCAGGCGGAGCCGATAGACCGCCTCAGCCTGCATCTGCGCTTCTTTGTCCGCGACGGCCACCGGGGTGCCCTTGGGCTGCACCGCCTCCCGCTTGTACCGGCGGTAGATGGATTCCGGGGCAAAGGTACGGATCCCATGGATCCGGTGATGGCTACTTGAAAAATCCCGGTCTTTGTAAATTTTCCCGACCAGGATACCAAGCTGCCCCGCAATGGTGGAATCCGGTTCCAGCAGGGTCTTGACCCGTTCAATACTGGCCTTGGCATAGAGCATGTTCCGGCGGTCTATGTCCTCAAGAAGGGGATCCACTGCCCGGAGGGTATCCCGGATTTCTTCCAGCATGGTTTCAAGCCGCCTGCGGCCCTCGGTTACGGCAATGGAACTGAGCCGGGCGAGTTTACGGGCGCTGTCGTTGAGCCATGCCTCGTTGGACAGGAGTTCCCCTACTTTTTTGATGATCTTCGGGCGATACCGGGAGAGATTATCCGAGGTCTTGAGCCGCTTGTAGGCTCCATCCAGAATGTCGTTGGCGTATAGATCGTAGTGCAGGTGGAGGATGTTGCTGATACCATCGGAAGCCGCATTGGCGGTGAACCGGTCGTAGTGTCCCTTGATGCTCTGGGACAGGACTTTCAGGGAATCGATCAGGGCGATGGTGGCGCTATGGGCGTTGAGCACCGTATAGTGGCCGTTCTCCGCGACCGCGTCCCCGCAAAGCAGGGAATAGATGGCCACCACATGGCTTTCATATTCGGTTTTAAGCCCCTCTTCGACCCGGGCCAGGGCCTCAAAAAACGGCCGGGCATAGGGGGTGATGTTGATCACCCGGCTGTAATCCTGGAGGGTCTCTTCCCCGAGCCATCCCGCATTGATAAGCTTCCGCAAAAACCGGCTTGCCAATACCCGGTCGCTGGGGCCAGTATCGGCATCGGACCCCGCCGGAACCTCAGCTCCTGGATGCGGAGGCGTCCCGGAGGCCGGTTCGGCACTATCAGTGCACAGGTCAAGCCCTTCATCTGATGGGGAGACAGGGTCATCATCTTCCACGAGGGAATCCCGGTGCCGTCCCAGATAGTCCATGTAGGAACGCATCACCTGTTCCCGTTCCAGGAACCGGGCATTTTCCTGAAAAAGCCGGAAATAGAGGACCAGCAGCGCCGCATAGTGTTGCCGGTTGGGGCTTGCCAAAGGAGAAAAGAAGTTTTCGGGTAAGATCGCAAAAACACCGGAAGTATGGGGCATGGGACTATGCTAGAAAAAGCAGCATTATTTGTCAAGTACGCTTTGCATAGGCCGTCCCTCTCTTGACAAAAATGTAAACATAAGGCAATGTACGCAAATTAATTAATATATTTTCATATTATACTTAAAAAATTCTAACAAATGCTCTGGATTTTGTTTATATTTTTTTAGGAAACATATCCAAAGATGCATACAAGGGGGACCATCATGGAGCAGAATTTCATAGATCAAATGAATAAATCCCTGATCGATCTCAAAACGGAGATCATCTCAAACCTGATTATCAGTAATGAGGATTTCAAGAAAATTGTCGAGGGCATGGACCCGAAGGATTTGGTGGATACCGCCTCGGATGATATCGATCGGAAGATGATCGAAGCTATTGGTTCTCAGGAACTGAAGCGGCTCAAACTGATCGATTCCGCGCTGACCCGGATACAGCAGGGAAAATACGGTCTCTGCATGAAATGCGGTAAACGGATACCCCAGCCACGGCTTGAAGCGATTCCCTATGCGCTTATGTGCATAGAATGTAAAACCGCCGAGGAACGACGAAACCGATAGGAGATCACAAGGGTTCCCTGATCCAGACCGGAAGTCCCCCTTTCCTGCCTCCAAAAAGAACCGCGTGGGCATATCCGGCGGCGAGGAGAGTTTCCCGTGCCGTTTGATAGTGGCCATCCACATCAGCAGCACGGTGGGCATCGGCGGTAATAATGACCGGTACCTGCTTTTCGTTAAGCAGCCGTAAAAAGGGAAGCGAGGGGTAGGTGTCTTGGGTAATTACCCGGTTAAGCCCTCCGGTATTAACCTCTACCACCCAAGGCGACCCGGTGACCGTTTCGGCAATGAGTCCGGCAACTCCTGCAATCCGGCGGCAATAGGGCGCCCCTTCGAGGGAGAACCATTGTCCCTGGGGGGTGTTTTTCTTGACCAGATCCACATGTCCCAGGATATCGAAGCCCCCCGCACGGATCATGGCTTCCACCGTATCCCAATAGGCTTCCATGAGGGCTGTACCGTCCCCTGCGAACCCTTCCCGGATACCCGTCTCGAATTCCTTTGGAGCATCGTCCACCGTAAAGGGTTTGCCTCGCGGGGGGACCACATAATGTACCGAGCCGATGCTATAATCAAGTCCAAGTTCATGCAGGTCCTGGTCCGCCGGTCCCATAAGCCCCGGGATATAATCAACTTCAAGGCCAAGAAAGACCTGGAGTCTTCCCTCCCAGCGGCGACGGGCCGTATTGACTGCATCAAGGTATTCCTCCAGGCGGTCATCCCGGAGATGCCAGTCCGATTGAAAGCCGGTTTTTTTGTGGATCGGCGCATGGGCGCTGAAGCCAATGGCAAAGAGACCCTTCCCGTAGGCACTGCGGCAGATGGTTTCAATATCGTCATGTCCGTCGCAGAAGATTGTATGGGTATGAAGACAGGAATACTGCATGGTATCCATACGTTACAGGCGCTTCTTGACGCCGGAAAACATGGGCGCACCGAGGAAGCTGCGGTCCGCGTCGGTCAGCATCTCGGCAAAGCGTACCCCTGGGGTCGTGAAAAAGAAGGTACTTGGGTCAAAAAACTGCCGGGGCATCCTGTCGCAATTGCCGATGACTGCCCGCAGCGCAGCACTGCGCAACTCCCCTAAGGGGATACGGGCGATGGACGCGCACCCTGAGGACATGGGCAGGATCACCTCGTCCCACGCGGCGGTACGGTAGCGTTGCGTCAGTATGGCGAGCCGGTCGGCGTCAACAAGGGCGGTCACCAGATCCGGCAGATCCCCCGCTTGATAGGGCTTGAATTCGATGGCATCGAAAGGGGCACGCACATCCCGCGCCAGATCTTCATGAGTCAGATCTTCATGAGTCATCTGTTCTTCCTCCTACAAATGAGCTAGCTGTTCATCCAGTATATAATCCCTTGGTTGTAGGATGTCAAGAGAACCGCTTGCACCCTGCTGGAAATGGCGGAATTTCAAAAGTGGCTCTTGAAGAAAGCTGTATTCAATAGTACATTTAATAGAGATTTCCTTTTTTGGTATGGAGGGAGTTTTACATTCCGGGGTGCTCCGGAGTTGCATTGTAATACTAAAGGGAGTTACTATGGCTGATCAAAGTCATCAATTAGTTACGTTTCAGCTTGGTGAAGAGTTGTATGGAATCAATATAATGGATGTTAAGGAAATAGTCCGGGTACAGGCCATTAGAGCGATTCCGAATGCTCCCAGTTATGTTGAGGGTATTTTCAACCTACGGAGTGAAATAATTCCCATCATAAATCTGCATAAGAGGTTCCATTTAAAGAAGGTTGCGAGTGATGAGGAAGATGAGGACCTGTTATCCGGTTTTATCATCCTGGATATTGACGGTATGAAATTGGGCATCATCATCGACCGGGTTTCCCGGGTGGTAACCATAGAAAAGCACGAGGTTCAGCCGCCGCCCCAAATGGTAACCGGTATTGGGGCCGAGTATATTCAGGGGGTTGTCCGCCTGGAACGGGGGTATCTCATCATTCTGGATATACGGGATCTTTTTAATCCTAAGGAACTGCAGAAGATCGCCGCCCTTAACCGATAGGATCGTTACACCATGATTGAAGTCTATGCTCCGACCATCAGACGGAAGGAGATGGATGCGGTTCTCACTGCGCTGGTGGAAGATAAGATTGGGCCTGGGGAGCAGGCCCGGTTCTTGATCCAGAGTGCGAAGGAACATCTGGGGTTTGACTATTGTCTGAGTGTACGGAGTCCGGCGATTGCGCTCTTTTTGGCCCTGCAATCCCTCAATCTTGAAGATGGCGCGGGGGTGCTTATTTCGGCCTTGTCTCCCCGGTATTACCTCCGGGTTATTGAGGACCTTCGGCTCAGGCCGGTCTATGGTGATGTCTCGAGAGACTCCCCTTGTATGAGCCGGGAAACCCTCGGGGCTGCCCTTGCAGCCCAGACCGAGCAGCCGTCTCCCCGTTGTATTGTCCTGCACCATACCCTGGGTTTTATGCCGGATATGGCTTCCCTTGTTGATAGGGGACTGCCGGTGATAGAGGATTGTTCCCAAAGTTACGGTGCCACGCTGGGGGACGGAACGGCCGAGTCTGGGAAGCAGGTTTCCGGGGTTTTTACGATTTTAGGGCTTGAAGAAAAGGATATGCTCACTGCCGGGGGCGGTGCCCTGCTCTATGCGATGAACCGCCGGGACGCGTCGGTGCTCCGTAACCTCGCCAACCTCCCCCCCGAATACGGTCTTCCGGACATGAATGCTGCCATGGCAGTGGTTCAGTTCCGGGAGGCAGTTAAAAATCTTGAAAAACGAAAGGAAATTGCCCAGGTCTATACCCAGTCCGCCCTGCGTACCCGGCACAAACGGTTTATGCAGAAGGATGAGGGGGAGTATAATAATTATGCCTTCCCCCTGATTCTTGAATCCGGTATGAAGGATGTAAAGGCATATTCCAAACGAAAGGAAATTGCCGTGGAAAGCGCCTTTGAAGATACGCTGATGGGAACTGGTATGGTTAATCAGTCGCTCTGCCCGGAAAGCTACTCCCTATCCTTGCGGACGGTGCTTTTTCCGCTGTATCCCCGGTTGGGGGCTTCAGAAACTGAAAAGGTTGCCAAACTTATCGTAACTCTGCCATAAGTACAGGGAAGGGAAGCATGGGTGGTGGGAATGGGCGATATTAAAAAGGCGATTCTGTTTATTAACCTCCAAAAAGTTAATGCCAAGGCGCTGGCCGATGAAATCACCGAAGCATTGGAGCGTAAAAACAGTGAGGTCCGTTCCTGTACGTTTGAAAGCTGGTCCGGTTTAGAGACCAAAGATGAGTATGATATCGCGTTCAGCCTGGGGGGGGACGGGACGGTGTTGTATGCCGCCCGTGCCATGGCGCCGGCGCGGGTACCCATATTCCCGATAAACCTGGGTACCCTGGGGTTTATCGCGGCGGTCCCCCCCGATGCCTGGGCCGCGGTCTATGACCGATGGGCGGCGGGGAGGGTCGGTTGCTCCCGGCGGCTCATGCTGGAGGTACGGGTGGAACGCCGGGGCAGGACCGTTACCCAGGGGTCCTGTTTGAACGACGCGGTCATCTCCGCTTCGGGAATAGCCAAGGTGATACGCCTCCATGTGGAAAGCGACTACATGCGCCTGGGTGAATACCGCTCAGATGGGCTTATTGTCGCCACTCCCACCGGTTCAACCGCCTATTCCGTGTCCGCCGGGGGGCCTATCCTCGATCCTGAGCTGGAGGCCATCATCATCAATCCCATCTGTCCCTTTACCCTCTCGAACCGCCCTATTGTGATCCCTGCCCGGGAGGTACTGTTCGTGGAAGTGGAGGCGGAACAGCGGAGCGGGGTCCTTTTAACCCTGGACGGACAGATTACCGAACCGCTGGAACCGGGAGACCGGATTTATATACGCCAAGCTCCCTACGAAGCCCGGCTCATTGCCTCCGACCGGAGCATGTTTTATAAGGCCCTCCGTACCAAGCTCTCCTGGTCCGGAGGCCCTAATGCTTGAAGAACTGATCGTCCAAAACTATGCACTCATTGACAGCCTCTCCCTGTCTTTTGAGCAGGGTTTCAATGTCCTGACCGGGGAAACCGGGGCAGGAAAATCCATCATCGTCGGCTCCTTAAGTTTTTTATTGGGTGCCAAGGCAGGCGCCGAGGTGATCCGTTCAGGCGCAGATGAGGCACGGGTGTCAGCGGTGGTATCCCTGGGGAAGGAAAACCAGGACGCCCTGGATTGGCTTACCACCCGGGATATTGCCCTGGAAGATGACCGGTTCATCCTCAGGAGAACGGTGAAGCGCTCAGGCCGGGGGTCCATCTCAATACAGCAGGTACCGGTTACTCGTCGTGACTTGGCTGAATTGATGGCCTTCCTTTTCGACCTCCATGGGCAGCATACCCACGAGTCCCTGTTGCGTCGAGAAACCCACCGCAGGTATCTGGACCGTTTTGCGGGTCTGGAACGGGAAACCCTGGAATTTAACCGGCTTTTTCTGAACCATACAGACCTCCAGAAGCGTCTTGAAGCGCAGGTTAGTTCCGAGCGAGACCGGAATATCCGGCTGGAGGTTCTCAATTACACGGTAACAGAGATTTCCAAAGCTGCCCCGCAAAAAGGAGAAAGCCGGGAACTGGAAAGTGAAGCCCAGCGTTTAGGGGATTTTGAAAAGTTAAGCGGCCAGGTAAACGCCGCTGCCGCCGCCCTCTTTGAGGATGACCTTTCGGTTCTGGGCCTTGCCCGGCGGGCGCGTACTTCCTTGGAAAGTGCCGCCGCTATTGACGAGGAACTATCCCCTGTCGCTCAACGCATGGAGGACCTGTATTACGAGGCCGAGGACCTTGCGGCGGAGTTTCGTGCCTACCGGGAGGGCCTGCGCTATGATCCCGAACGGCTTGAAGCGGTGGAAGCGCGGCTTGCCCTGCTATACCGGCTCAAAAAGAAATATGGTCCTGATGAGGAGGCGATCCTGGATTACCAGGCAAAGGCCTTGGCTGAGATTGAAGCCCTTGCAGGGGTTGAAGAACACCGGGAAAAACTAAAAGCGGAGATTGCTCTGCTGGAAAACGCAATCACTTCCCGGGCCGGGGTGATAAGCGCCCGGCGGACCGCGGCTGCCCAGGAGTTAAGTACGCGGATAACCGGGATACTGGCAGACCTGGGTATGCCCCATGCCCGTTTTTCCGTGTCCGTGTCATCCAAGGGGCAAGGCGCCGAGGGTGTACGATACGGGCCGTGGGGCGCGGATGAGGTGGAGTTCCTCATTGCCGCCAATATCGGAGAGCCTTTAAAAGAACTGTCCCGTATTGCCTCGGGGGGAGAACTTTCCCGGGTCATGCTGGCCATAAAAACCGTACTATCCGAGGCAGATACCCTGGAAACCCTGGTGTTTGATGAAATAGATACAGGTATCGGTGGAGCGGTTGCCCTATCGGTCGGGGAATACTTAGCCCGGATCGGCGTATTAAAGCAAATCTTTTGTGTTACCCATCTTGCCAGTATCGCGGTTCGTGCCGATAATCATCTCAAGGTAGAAAAAAAGACCGAAGCCGAGCGGACGATAACCACGGTAGTCTTATTGGAGGGGGATACGCGACGGCACGAGATTGCCCGGATGTTGGCAGGAGATGCAGGCGCGGCGGCGCTTGCACATGCGGATGCATTATTGGCAAAATATGGCCATTCCGCAGAGCATGGGAAGGGGGTGAATCATGGCGAAAATTACCGATGAGGATCGTCAACGGTATATAAAAACAACAACGGTATACCAGGAAGCAATTAATATACTCTTGCAATGGGAGCGACATCTCCTCAACGCAATCCAGCAAGAGCCGCCAGATATCGCGCTTAAGCGGTTTACCCTGGTGAATGAAATGCTCAACCTTACCTCATACTACCTGATTATCAACGAAATTTCCTGGTCAATATTGCATATTACTAACAAGACCGCCCTTGATGAAGGACGGAAATCCCTCAATAAGAGCATCCTCTATCTGGAAGGGATGGTAACCAGCTATGTGGATGCGTCTTTTTCTGAATATGAGGAAAAAGTTGCCTTCTTGGAGCCGGTGAACACCGCGGAGCGTTATTGCTTGATACGGAAAATGGGATTGGCTATTCAGTTGCTTGAAAACGCCTATGGTGATAATACCAAATGGAGATGGTTTTTCGTTGACATGGAAGGCCGTTTCACCGCGGTTGCTAAAAACATTTTTGATATGAAGAACATGGTGGTCAATATGGATCCCCGTTCACCCTATTATGAACCCACGGTATTCCACCTGCGGTTGATTAAGCAGCTCCTGCAAAAAGCCGCCGACCGCTTCCGGGAAAAGTACGAAGTTGCCACAAATCAGCGGAGTGATTTTCAAATGGGTATTAATTTCCTCAATGCCCTGCGTCGCATCCACATCATTTTAGGTGAGCCTTATGAAGCAGAGGTAATTAAGAAGAAAATTGATGTGTGGTCAGCCAAATTAGAAGCCGATAGCAAAAACCATTAGCACTACTTTCAAAATGCTGGAAATTGTAAAAAAATACGCTCTGGCTAAAACCAGCAGGGGTCAACCAGATGACCGGAAAAGGTGTGTGAGGGGGGCAAAAAAGCATAAGGCGTTCACTTGACCGACGGGTTCTGGCGCGAAACATGATGCTCAATCCCATCTCGTACCAGAACCCTAGCGTGAACGCCTTATGCTTTTTTGCCCCCACCTCAGCCGTAATTTCCCAGTACCCATTGACCCATACCCAGGCCCCCATCTTGTTAAGGGGTATGAAGACAGGGTAGTATAAAGGGGTCTATGCCGAAAGGATCGCGTGAAAAACTCAATATAGGGGAATTGAAAACCCTGCTGCCCTATCTTGCTCGGTACCGGTGGCATTATATTGAGGGATTTATATGTCTGGTAACGGTGGATGCCGCCCAGATGATAATACCCCAGTTCATGCGCCGGGCGGTGGATCTGATTGCCCAGGGTGGCTTTCAATGGAGCGTCATGATAGCTCTCTGCGGCGGGATGGTCGGGGTGATGGCAATCATCTCCTTAGGGCGTTTCTTATGGCGGTACTTCATTCATGGCGCTTCCCGGCGTATTGAAACGGAAATGCGGCAGGAACTTTTTGGTCATCTCCTTACCTTGTCCTATGATTTTTACCAGGGGAATAAGATCGGGGACCTTATGGCCCGGGCGACTAATGACCTGAACGCGGTCCGCATGTCCATCGGCATGGGCCTGGTGGCTTTGGTGGACGGTACGGTCATGGCTACCTCGATCCTCATCCTCATCTTTCTGGAGGATGCCCGGACCGCTGCCTTTGCGGTGCTTCCCCTGCCCCTCATCACCGTGCTGATTCTTTTCTTTGGCGCTGCCTTGGGGAAGCGTTTTCAGAAGGCCCAGGAAGCCTATTCCGCCATGAGCGATACGGTGCAGGAAACCTTTGCCGGCATCCGGGTGATCAAGTCCTTTGTCAAGGAATGGTGGTTCATCAAAAAGTTCGCCGATACCAACGATGATTACCGGAAGGCGAACATGGCCCTGGTACAACTCTACGGCATCTTCTTCCCCTTTATCTCCTTTCTCTCGGGGCTTACCTCCCTCATCCTGCTCCTGGTGGGGGGCATCAGGGTGGTGGAAGGGTTCATGAGTCCCGGGGACCTGGTCGCCCTGTTCCGGTACCTTCAAATGCTGATCTGGCCGTTAATGGGCGCGGGGTTCATGGTGAACATGATCCAGCGAGGGGCAGTGAGCCTTGGACGGGTGAATGAGGTCATGAAGACAAAGCCGACCATTGCTTCACCGGAAAAGCCGCTCTCTGCGGATGATACGGAAAGGGCCAAGGGGATAGAAATCCGCCACCTGGACTTTGCCTATCCTGGGGGGAACAAGGTGCTTGAGGATATCAACCTGGTGATACACCGGGGAACCACCCTGGGGATCCTGGGCCGTACCGGTTCGGGGAAGTCAACCCTCATCAAGACCCTCACCCGGATGGTGGATCCTCCGCCGGGAAGGGTCTTCGTTCAGGGTATTGATGTGCGGGACTGGGATTTGGGGGAACTGCGAGGGCTTTTCGGCGTAACCCCTCAGGATAGCTACCTCTTCTCGGATTCCATAAAAAACAACATCGGTTATGGTATGGAAAATTCCAGTACTCCACTTGCCCGTGATGAGGCGCTCCTCCGAAAAGCCGCCGGCCTTTCGGCAATTGACCGGGACCTGGAAAGCTTTTCCCAGGGCTGGGATACCCTTATCGGGGAGCGGGGGCTTACCCTTTCGGGGGGGCAGAAACAGCGGGTCGCCATTTCCCGTGCGGTCATCCGGAACACTGAACTCCTCATCCTGGACGACGCTCTTTCCGCGGTGGACGCGGAAACCGAGAAACGGGTATTGACGGGGCTATTGGAAGCGCGGCAGGAGAAGACCACCATCATCGTGTCCCACCGGGTTTCAACCCTCCGTAACGCGGACCTCGTCCTGGTCCTGGATAAAGGACGCATCGCCGAATATGGAAGCCCCCAGGAACTCTTGGCCCAGGAAGGCTTCTATGCCCGGATGGCCGCGCTGCAGCAGTTGGTACAAGGGGAAGCAGGGGGCGGGGATGTCTGACTATTTTGAAACCGAGGACGTGGTCAAAGGTTATGACAGCGGCATTGTCAAACGGATTCTCTCCTATGTAAAACCCTACCGTTTCCTGGTGGTCGTTACCCTGCTTACCCTGGCAGTTTCCACCCTGGGAGAACTCGCGGTCCCGGTCTTGCAGCAGCGGGTCATTGATAACGACATCCTGGCCCGGTTCCTCCTCATCAGGACCGATGTGTTGGCACATGAGGAACCTGGGTTGGCGCACGATACCCGTGGAACCCTGGAAGCGTTGATGGGTACCCCGGGGATGTTACCCATTGGGGATTATTGCTTTGTGCCTCAGGATCAGGATACGAAGATTGCAAGCCGGGTCGAGGAAGAACTGCGGCAAAAAGGCATTCTGGGAGAGGCTCAATGGTATGCCTTTTCCTATAAATCAGGGGATCCTTCCCTGGAGGTCATGGACAAGTACGGCGAATTCTTTATCAAGGGTGATACCGCCGCAGCCATATACACGAAGGACCTCTATACCCTGCCGGTGCAAGCCATAGCAACAATCCGAAGCAGGGATATTGCCTCCATTATCCGGGTGGTGGTGTTTCTTCTCATTATACTGGCCCTGGTCTTTGTGTTTACCTTTATCCAGACCTGGACCACGACCCTCTTAGGCCAGCATGTCATGAAGGATATGCGCCTTGCTCTGTTCAAGAAGACCGCGTCCCAATCCACTGCGTTTCTCTCCCGGCATCCTGTGGGCCGCATCGTAACCCGGCTTACCGGAGATGTGGAAACCATCAATGAATTTTTTACCTCGGTTCTGGTAGCCTTCCTCAAGGACCTTGCGATCATGGTGGGGGCGCTGATCACCCTGTTTTTGCTTTCCCCCAAACTAGCCGTCGTGGCCCTCTGTACCATGCCCCCGGCCCTGGCCATTACTGCCTATAGCCGCATCAAGGCCCGGGATGCCTTCAGACGACAGCGCACCGCCTCGTCCCGGGTCAATTCCTATCTTTCCGAACGGCTTTCCGGAGTCGCGGTGGTCCAGCTCTTTCGGGGGGAAAAACGGAGTGCCCGGGAATTCGCCGAGGGCAACAATGAACTCCTGAAGGCGAACCTGGGGGAAATGTACGTCTTTGCCACGTTCAGGCCGTTCGTGGAATTACTCTCCACCATCACCATGGCGGTCATCATTGCCGTGGGCGCTAACCTCGTCCTCAATCTTTCCCTTTCTCTGGGGGTACTCATCGCCTTTATCAACCTGACAGGGATGTTCTACGGGCCGGTGATGGATATTGCGGAAAAGTATACCCTCTTGCAATCCGCCATGGCCGGAGGCGAGCGGGTTTTCAAACTGTTGGATACCGATGACCACATCCCTGACCAGGGAACCCACCGGATAGAAGGCATGGTACGGGGACATATTGCCTTTGAGGACGTTCATTTTTCCTATAAAAAGGACGAGGGGATTCTCAAGGGCTTAACCTTTAAGGTAAACCCCGGTGAAATGGCGGCCATCGTGGGATATACCGGGGCAGGGAAAACGACCATCACCAATGTGCTTGCCCGGCTCTGGGATATTGATGGCGGCAGTATCCTTCTTGACGGTATCCCCTTACCGGATATACCGCTCAATGAACTGCGCCGTTCGGTACTGCCGGTTCTACAGGATGTGTTTTTGTTTTCCGGTACTGTGGTGGACAATATCAGATTGGGGCTTTCCCTTACGGATGAAGCCGTTGCGGAAGCGGCCAAGGCGGTGCATGCCCATGAATTCATTTCCCGGCTTCCCGATGGGTACCAGACCCGCCTCTCCGAAGGGGCGACCAATATTTCTTCCGGCCAGCGGCAGCTCATCAGCTTTGCCCGGGTCATAGCCCATAATCCGGCGATTGTTATCCTCGACGAGGCCACCAGTTCGATTGATACCGAAACCGAACACCTCATCCAACTGGGGATTCAGCGGGTATTGGCGGGGCGCACCTCCATCGTTATTGCCCACCGGCTCTCCACCATCCGCCATTCAGACCGGATCCTCGTCCTGTCCGGAGGACGCATCGTGGAACAGGGAAAACACGAGGAGCTTATCGAGCAAAAGGGTATCTATGCGGGACTGTATCAGTTACAGTATGCGGGAAAGATTATTTAACCACCTTACGCACAAGAAGAAGCCAGTCCGCGGATTTACGCTGATTAACGCGGATTATCGCTTCCAATCCGCGAAAATCCGCCTAATCCGTGGACCTTTTTTTATTTTTTGTAATCGTAACATGAGTTCATCAGACTCATCCCAGCGCAGATAGAACAGTGCTTCAGGGCCTGGGTCGCCGACCTGCACGTGCCTATCGGCCCCTGAAAACCTCAATCGGCTCCGCAAGAGTACGCTTACCCTGGTTCGGCGAGATACGGCATCAAAGCTGAGTATTCGCAAAAGGCTCAAGAAACTGACGTGGTCAGATGAGTATTTTGAGGATTTACTCTTGCATGCTCATCAGCTTCAGGATGCGAGGGGTGAAAGTTTTTTATGCGCTGGCCCTGGGATGTGCTCCCATGCTCTTGAAAAAATTCCTGCAAATGAAGATAGTATTGATATGGTTCAACGAATGCATGTTTGGAGGATACAATGAAGGCGCTTATTCTGGGTATCGTGATTCTTGCTGCCGCCGTGGTGTCGGTATTACCCGGCGGACTTGGCTGGTGGGGCGATGTACTCGCTTTTCTCCGGGGGGCGTTGCCGGTCATTGCCGCCTTTATCGGACTCATCGCGGTCTTTATCGGTATCGCGGATATCAAAGACCAGGCCGAGGCAAAAGAAGAAGAAGCCACGGGGAAAACCGCATAGTTCCCGGATCCTTTTTTAAAATGAGGAGAGAATAATGAGGAGTGGAAAAGATTCGGTTGGCGATCTCATGAAACATACCACGTTAATTGCCTTGTTTTTTATTTCCATCGCCAGTATCGCTTATGAACTCTCCGTAATGCGGATCTTTTCTATTGGGGGGTGGTCGAATTTCGGTTCCCTCGTCATTTCCACTGCCCTCCTTGGCATTGGGCTTTCGGGCATCATCCTTACGTTGATGGATGACTGGGTACGAAAATGGGCCGGCCCCATCATGAGGGCCTGTGCGGTGAGCCTCCCGCTCTGCATGTCCCTGGCGGTCATCGCCGCCCAACTGGTGCCCTTTAACCCGGTCTTCCTGGCTTCCGATTCCCGGCAGATCTGGTTCATCGGCGCTTATTACCTCATTTATGGCCTTCCCTTCTTTATTATTGCCACCTTTACCGGGGTCGCCTTCATCGGCCTCCGGAATCAGATACCTCAGGTGTATTTCTGGAACATGATTGGTTCCGGTCTGGGGGGCTTCTTCATCATCCTGTTTATGTTTCTGCTTCCTCCCCAATACCTCCTCCTGCCCATCCTGGCCCTCAGCATCATCGCGGCATTGTTGACCTGCATGTCCTGGAATGCAACCACCGGGACTATCCGGTTCTTGCGTGGGCCCCTGGCGGCCTTGATTATCATCGCCCTGGTGTCCATCGGGGGGACCCTTTTCTGGGGGAATATACGGGTTTCCGATTATAAGGCCATCAGCTATGTACGGAAGTACCCCGATTCCAAGCTGGTTCACCACTCCTATGGTCCCGGGGGGGAGTACCACGTCTACGCCTCCCAATACTTCCATTTTGCGCCGGGACTGTCGGATAACGCCGCCCTGGTTATGCCCACGATGCCGGCTCAACCCTACTGGGGGCTTTTTGTGGACGGCTCCGGGCCTATCGGCATCATGGGGAAACTCCGGGAAAATGAGCAGGCCTACATGGACTACCTGCCCATGGCAGCCCCCTACGCCATCCTTGCAAGTCCCGATGTTTTGCTGATCAATTTGAGCGGCGGCATCAATGCTCAGATCGCCCGGTACAAAGGGGCCGCGAAGATCGATATTGTGGAGCCTTCCGCGGAGATGATCCACCTCCTAAAGGACGATCCGAACCTGTCCCGATTTTCAGGCAGCCTCCTGAGTTCCGGCGCCCTGCAGGTGATTCAGGGGGAGGGCCGGGCCTTCTGCGTGGACCACGAGGGCGCCTACGACCTCATCGAAATAAGCCTGGTGGACTCCATCGGCCTTTCTGATTCCGGGGGATACCCGATCCACGAGGACTTTAAGTACACCGTGGAAGCCTTTACCGAATACTTTGCCAGCCTTAAACCTGATGGGGTGCTCTCGATTACCTTGTGGGACCGGCTCAATCCCCCTCGGAACGTGCTCAAGCTTCTCAATACGGTCATCACCGCCATGCAGGAGGCGGGCATGGACAAACCGGAACAGCGGCTCTACTCCTTTGGGCTTTTCATGTCTACCTCCACGATCCTGGTGAAGAACGGGGCCTTTACCCCAGCAGAACTGGAGCGGCTTAACACCTTTGTGAAGACCCGGTCCTTCGAGCTGCTCTATGTGCCGGGGACCGAGCTTTCCCAGCGGGATATCACCATCCTCATGGGCGCGTACCACCATCATTTTGAAGGGGAGGGGGAAGCGGTGGTGGAGCATTTTACCAACGGGGATATGTACCGGGCTGCCATTCCCCGGTTCTTTGCAGCCCGTGGTAAAACCATCGAAGATGCGTATATCTTTGATATAAGGCCCATCCGGGATTCCCGGCCCTACTATTCGGGATTCCTGAAACTGCGGAACCTCCCCATCTACCTGGATCAAATCGAAGACATCTCCGAAGAATGGGGCTATTTACTGCTCCTGGGAATGCTGGTCCAGGCTTGCATCTTTGGATGCATCGTCATCCTCATCCCCCTGATTGGCCGCCGGAAGGATCTCTTTCAGAACCGCCGGGAGACCCTGGGGGTGATCCTCTATTACGCGGGACTGGGTCTGGGGTATATGCTGATTGAAATTTATCTCATCCAGCGGCTGGGGGGGTTCCTTTCAAACCCAACCTATTCCGCCAGTATCGTCATCACGGTGATGCTGGTTTTTTCCGCCCTGGGTAACCTGGTGAGCGGGATGCTCAAGCAATACCGGCGCTCCATCGTGCCCGCGGCCTGCGTGCTCATCGGCGGGGGACTCCTCTTTTACATCCTTGGCCTGGACGGGTTCCTAGCCCGGTTTCTTGGGGCAAGCTTAGGGGTGCGGATCATCACCTCCACCCTGGTTATCGCGCCGGTGGCCTTTTTCCTGGGGATACCCTATCCTAATGGCCTGGACAGCCTACAGGAAAACAAGCCGAATCTCCTCCCCTGGGCCTGGGGTATGAACGGGGGCCTCTCCGTTGCGGGAAGCGCTTTGGCAAGGATTTTGGCAGTGTCCAGCGGGTTTCCGGTACTCCTGGGGGTTGGCATCGTGGTATACCTCATGGTGGGGTGTCTCTTCCCGGTCAACAGCAAAAATGCGCTCCGATAGCATCGAGCATGGTGGTGGTTAAGTGCCGGACCAGCGTTTCGGCCTTTTTTTCAGTTTCCGCTATAAGCTCGGCTATTGGCTCCCCGGTGCCGTTTACATCCCGGTAACGGATAATCAGCAGCGGGGGCTGGGCAAAAAGCAGTTTTCTCCACCAGGACTTTTCGAAACGAAGTTCTGCGGATACGATCCGTTCCTTGGGGATGAAGATGAGCTTTTCCGTGGGAGCCGCGCCCCCCGAGGTGGTCCGGGATATGGCCTCGATCCAGCCTTCATGGGGAAAATGATGAAAACGGAAGCCCCCGCTGGTCGCGATTAAGAGTCCCCAGAGGGGTGCATCGTATTCGTTCCACCCCCGAAGATACCGTCCCAAGGTATATGAGTGGACCTGTTCGCCAAAACGCACTTCATATTCCCGCCAGAATTCCGCCGGATCCATTACATTTTTGGCCGCTATGATTCCCATCCTTATTAACCAACAGTCCGGACCGCGACGACATCAATCCCGGTTCCCCGCCAATTTGCAATGACCGCATCCCCTGCCTTAACCGGCAGGGGATGCCGTACTTTATAAATATCCTCGAGAAGTTCGGTAATTTTCTCCTTGGGGCAGGCCAGGCGGGTCTTCACCGGAACCCGCCGGGGGGCCCAGGGGGAACGGTTATTACCGGAACCCGCCTCATCCCCCGGGACAACGATACCACAGGTGGCGGTTACCACCCGCTTGGGTACGCGGATTTCCTCCTGGGCATAGACCGCCCCCCGGGAACCGTGGTTTCCGGTGATGGTCAGCATCGGGAAGCCGTCGTCACCCAAGGGGCCTGCTGCCACCAAGAGGGAACAATCCATCGGACACACAATACCGGTAAGGGAACCCATGACAATCTCCTATTTGAGGGAAAATTCCAAGACCGAATCAGGACCAAAGAGGGCTCCTTCCAGGTCTTGGGGACCGATGTTCACGTTTATCATCTCCGAAGGCTGGACATGACTTTTCTTGATGAGGGGGCCGCGCTCCCCTGAGCCACTCCGCCGTATATGCCCCGGCCCGCCGGCTTTCCTCAGTAACCCAGTCCACCAGATCGTGGACGTGGAGTACATTGCCCCAGGCAAAGACCCCTTCCACATTGGTCATGAGGCTCGAATCCACCAGGGGACCGCCGGTAGTGCCGTTCAAGTCCACCCCGGCGTCTTTGGACAGTTCATGAGCCGATGATAGCCACATCATAGGCGCCAGCCTTCTTCGGAGGGGGGTTACGGTTTGGAAAATTAAGCTTGTTCATACTGCCTCGTATTGGTCACTCCATTTATTGATTATCATATATATTAAAACTAAAAAAATCTATATAATATGATCATGGCAACCTTCGATGTTTCTAAAGGCTGGGTAATTCTCATCCCCGCCAAGATGCCGACCGCCGCACAGGTGGCGGAAGAATTATCCCATTGTATAGATCGGCTTCGATGTCAGGCGGAACTTTCCCAAAAGCCGCCCCTGGTGCAGGATACTGCTGAAAAGCCCCCGGATGATGCGGTTCCCATCATTCTCTTAAATGTTAATACGGATAGGCAGGAGGGAAACGGATTTTCTTGGCGTATCGGGAAGGATCGTATTGAAATATACGGTGAATCAGGCCGGGGGCTGTGCAATGGGGTGTTTGATTTTCTTGGTACCCTGGGATTTCGCTGGCCTGCGCCGGATCGGGAGGTACTGCCACCCCTTGATAAGAGCCGGCCCCAGGAGTATACCCCCAAGGAAGCCGATGCCCATCATCCTTCCGGGCAAGAGGGTGTTCGTCGCCGGCTGGTCTTCAACCGGAAAGATTCACCGAAACGATGGGAATCCCTGGTGCTATGGGCGGCGCGAAACAAAATCGATACCCTGGTGTTTTCTCTCCAGAGCAGGATTTTTCACGATCGCAGCCTGAAAAAACGCGGGTTCTTCGGCAAAGGATCCGGGAAACATGGCCGTTATCGGGAATCACTGTGCGCCTTGGCCCAAAAATATGAACTCACCATTGAAGGAGGGGGGTGGGATTTATCCCTGCTGGTATCCAGACGCTATTTTCTGCTTAACCAGGAAATTTTCCGCATGGATTCGGGCACGCGGAAAAAAAAGTACAACTTCTGTCCAACCGCCCCCGCTACCATTAAGCTGCTTACAAAAAAAGCGGAAGATATCTTCCGTGCCAATCCAGAGATACTGGTCTATCATTTCTGGCCCGACCGGGGACATGAAAAGGCCTGGTGTTCCTGTCCCACCTGCCGGGCCTTTACCCTGGAGGAGCAAAACCGTATTGCGGTTAATGCCGTGGCAGATAGTCTCGCAAAACTCAACCCCTGCGGCAGGATATCCTACTATGAAAATTCCATTGAAAAAGAAAATATTGCCCCCCGGTCCAATATGTTCAAGGTAACCCATCTACCGGGAGAACCCGGAGCCGAGGCGACTGGCTGGCTTTTAAGGGAAACGGCGGTACAGACCTCAACGTAACAATACAAGAAACGGAGAGAGAGGGATTTGAACCCTCGGTACCCTTGCGGGTACACACGACTTCCAATCGTGCACCTTCGGCCGCTCGGTCATCTCTCCGAATAGTAACTATTCTTCCTCGTTTCCGGAGAGAGAGGGATTCGAACCCTCGGAACCCTTGCGAGTTCAACGGTTTTCGAAACCGTCCGATTCAACCGCTCTCGCATCTCTCCAATACTACAATACCTTGAGGCTGAGAGGATTCGAACCTCCGACCTTCAGATCCGCAATCTGATGCTCTATCCAGCTGAGCTACAACCTCATCTGTTTGTTTTCCGGAGCAGGGGGGATTCGAACCCCCGGTACCCTTGCGGGGTACAACTCCTTAGCAGGGAGCCCGATTCGGCCGCTCTCGCACCGCTCCAAGAGTTTACCTTTTCCGGAGCAGGGGGGATTCGAACCCCCGGTACCTTACGGCACAACGGTTTTCAAGACCGCCTCCTTCAACCGCTCGGACACCGCTCCATCTGATTTTTTAATAATACCCAATAAACAACATAAAGTCAAGGGTGGTATTTCAAAATATCAGCAATAATAAAAAGTCATTGCCGGGGGTTTGAGCGTAGTATATCGGCAAGCGTGGCGGAAATATAGCCTACTAAGTCTTGGGGATTGAGGATAAGCTCCATGCCCCGGACCCCGGCGCTGATTGCAATGGTCTCAAACAACAGGGCGGTTTCATCAATATAGGTGGGGAATTGTTTTTTCATACCAATTGGTGAACAACCACCCCGGATATAACCGGTTACCCCTAAGAGGTCTTTCAGGGGGATGAGGTCTACCTTTTTTTCCCCCATGACCCGGGCGGTTTTCTTTAAATCCAGCTCGTCGGCAACGGGAATACAGCATACCCCATAGGCGCCGGAAGCTCCCTGCAATACCAGGGTTTTAAACACCTGTTCCGGGGGGATGTCCACAAGATGGGCGGCGTGGACACCGGAAAGATCCGTTTCATCGACCGGGTATTCTTTGATACCATAGGCAATCCCCGCAGCATCTAAAAGCCGCAGGGCATTCGTCTTTTGCATGGCGTAGCTCCCTCGTTTTATATTTTCATTGACGAAAAGCAATGATATACCCTATTATTGAGTATGTCTGAAAAACGGAAAAATATCAGATATAATACCCTAGCGCGGGCGCGTATTCGTGAAGTCTTCCACGAATTTGCTTCCTTAAAGGATATTGGTATTACTGGCTGTTGTATAGCATATGCTCAGGGGGTGGATATACAGCTCAATACCCAGTATAAAATCCAGATTATACCTGAACCTGCTGCACATATCGGTAAATTTGAGCTGGTGGCTGAAGCTCGTTGGATCCAGACGAGGGAATATTCCTGCGACTATGGTTTTATGATTGTGGCATCCCCTCAGGGTAAACGCCTTCAAAGGTATGTTGATTATCTTACCTGGCGTTCCATTTTGCTGTGACCCGTACCCCCCTTCCTGGCCGGGTTTATGAGGTGATTCCAGCGTTTGAAACGTATCTGAAGGGGGAACTACGGGCTTGTCAGGCATCCTGGGGACCTTTTTATTATACTGAAGCGCCTGCCGATGCATTGGGGGGGCTTGTTTTTTGGAACCGGAATACCTGGCTCGATCCCTTTCGGGTTGAATTTTCCTCGATTTCCGAGGCGGTTGCCGTTTTGCGGAGTATCCAGCGTAATTGGTGGCCCTCCTTGTTCACCCAATTTCGCCGGGGCGCCTTAATCAGTGCTCAATTGCCGCCGCTTTCCCTCAAACCCCGCCCCTTCCCATGGTTGCTTCCCGATGTACCCATGGGGGCGTGGACCTTGCTTGCTGCCCATACCATGCTTGCCTCCGCCTCCGCTGCCAGCCCCTTTCCGGGAGGGATGATTGTCTTTGCGGAAGATACACAGGAACCTCCCAGCCGGGCGTACCTCAAACTATGGGAAGCCCTGGTCCGTTGCAGGAGATGGCCCGGACCAGGGGAACGTTGTCTGGATGCGGGGGCAAGCCCAGGAGGCTGGACCTGGGCCTTAGCCCGGCTCGGGGCGGAGGTCATTGCGGTGGACCGCGCTCCCCTGGAGGACCGGGTCCGTGCCATGCCGGGGGTGCGCTTCATGGCCCACGATGCGTTTACCCTCAACCCAGCGGATATTGGGCCCCTTGATTGGCTTTTTTGTGATGTGATTTGTTATCCCCCCCGTCTGTATGGGTGGATTGAAAAGTGGCTTGCTGCGGGGATCTGTAATAATTTTATCTGTACCATTAAAATGCAGGGAACGCCGGACCTTGAGACCACCCGGCGTTTTGCGGCCATCCCCGGCAGCAGGGTGGTCCACCTCTCTCACAATAAACATGAATTAACCTGGATGAAGGTTGGTACTAAGGGTAACGGTTCTCCCGAAGCCGCTCTTCCCCCTCCTCCTGATGCATAGTCCTGCCCTCAGAGGCCGCTGATTATCGCCACGATCTCAATCGTATGTTCTGCATTGAAGCGCCTATTACGACAATTGGACAAAGTGTGTTATATTAGTTAATGTGCACAACATGATGACCGCTCTAGCCCTTTGCGCCCTTGGCGCAGAAAAGATTGTTTCTAATGAACTCAAAAAACTCGCCCTTCCAGTGGTTGATACGGGATTCGGGCGGGTTCGTTTTAAGGCGGACCTGATTGGTCTGTACACGGCCCTGATGAGTCTGCGGGTAGCGGATAGGGTGCTTTTGGAAATGGCCTGTTTTTCTGCGGAAGACTTCGATGCTCTCTTCGAGGGGGTCCGTTCAGTCCCCTGGGAAACCTTCATCCCCCGGGGCATGGGACTGACCGTTGCCAAGGTCAGGACAAGCCGTTCCCGGCTGCAGGGGGTTACCAGCCTCCAGGGGGTGGTTCATAAGGCCGCGGCGGACCGGCTCTGCAAAGCCTATCAGTCAGCCCGCCTTCCTGAGCACGGACCCACGGCAGAACTGCGGGTCTATATTGAAAAGGATCAGGTCTCGGTGCTCCTGGACCTTTCCGGGGACCCCCTCTTTAAACGGGGGTACCGCAGTGAAGGGGGTATTGCCCCGTTACGGGAGACCACTGCGGCGGCCATCCTGCTCCTGGCCCAATGGCGGCGGAAATTCCCCCTCTACGATCCGTTTTGCGGGTCCGGTACCATCGTCATTGAGGCTGCCATGTACGCCTGGGACATGGCGCCGGGACTGGGCCGGCGTTTTGCCCTTGCACAACTGCTCCTGGGGGATGAAGCGACGGAACGGACCGTGCGAGAAGGGTTGCTGAAAAAAGTCGATTTTTCCCGGACCATCCGGATCTACGGAAGCGATGCGGATGTTCGGGCGGTATCCCTGGCTCAATCCAATATGGAACGGGCGTATGAACTGGCCCGGGGAAAAACACCGGGACGGGGGGTGCGTCAGCCGGCTCGGCTGCCTTGGCTCCCCGAATTCCGGGTTATCCCCATGCAGGAGACCAATGCGCCCATCATTGCGGGCGGCGCTCAGGGCAGCCCCACGGGGTTCATCATAACCAACCCGCCTTATGGGAAGCGTTTAGGGGAAATCGAATCGGCGGAAACTAATTACCGCGATATGGAGGTCCTCACCCGGCGCTTCCCCGGATGGAAGCTGGCCCTCATCACGGATCATCCCGGATTTGAGTCCTTCTTCGGCAAAAAGGCGGATTCCTGTAAGGAAGTTACCAACGGGGCCATTCGTTCTTATTGCTATCAATACGATTGTCTATGAACATCATGGGGAGTATGCCATGTCCATTGTAGTAGAACATAAAAAACGACGGCGGGAAATTCTGGAGAAAGCCCTGGCGGTCTTTATGGAGGAGGGGTTTGGGGATGCGACGTTTCAAAAAATCGCCGATCGCTGCGGTATCACCAGAACGACCCTGTATCTTTATTTTAAGAACAAACGGGACATATTTAACTACAGTATCAAGCAACTCCTGATAGCGGTCGAGGGTGATATTATAATGGTCCGTCAAGACCAGCGTCTCAATAACGTTGATAAGCTCATTAAGGTACTCTCGGTGATTATGGAACGGCTGGAAGCAAACCGCTGTATCCTGCAAGTGAGCCTCGACTATTTGCTGTACCTTTCCAAGAGCGCTACCGATCCGGGAACCCGGGTCCGCCGCCGGACCATCAGGATGCGGCATATTCTGGCAACCATGATAATCGACGGGATCCGTGCGGGAGAACTCAGCCCGGTTAATGTTAGAAACGCCGACGACCTGTTGTACGGGCTTATCGAATCGGCCATATTCCGCCTGACCGTGCTTAACCGCCCTTCGGTTGGAGAGTTGAAACAGGCGGCGGTATTGATTGTCCGGCAGCTTCAACCCCCAGCAATAGCAACAAAGCAAGAAATCGCCGAAGACCCGCCGGGGCAGTGAAAAATCCCCGGGCGGGTCTTCGGAGCGTTATCCCCCGTACACGGCGATCATGACACCGGCGGCAATGGCGGTCCCGATAACTCCGGACACATTGGGGCCCATGGCGTGCATGAGGAGGAAGTTCCCCGGATCGTATTCCAGACCCACCTTGTTGGAAACCCGGGCGGCCATGGGCACCGCCGAAACCCCGGCGGACCCGATGAGGGGATTGATCTTCTCCTTGAGGAACAGGTTCATGAGCTTGGCAACCAGGAGCCCGGTGGCCGTGGCAATGGCAAACGCAAGAAGCCCCATGACCACAATGATCAGAGACGAGGGGTTCAGAAACTTTTCCGGGGTCATTTGACTCCCGACCCCAAGGGAAAGAAAAATGGACACGATGTTCATCAGTTCGTTCTGGAGGGTTTTGGAAAGCCGTTCCACCACCCCGCATTGCCGGATAAAATTACCGAACATGAGGCAGCCGATAAGCCCCGCTGCGGAGGGGATGAGAAAGATGGCTAACCCAAAGACAATCAGGGGGAAGATGACCTTCTCCACATTGGACACCGGGCGGAGCTGCTTCATCCTGATGAGCCGTTCCTCTTTCGTGGTTAAGGCCTTCATGATGGGGGGCTGGATGATGGGCACCAAGGCCATATACGAATAGGCCGCCACCGCCACCGTTGCCAAGAGGTGGGGGGCCAGCTTCGCGGCAATGTAGATGGTCGTGGGACCGTCGGCGCCGCCAATGATCGCCACCGAACAGGCTTCCTTGAGATTAAAGGTAACCCCCGGAATGAAGTTCGCCAGACTGATGCCAAAAAGGGTACCAAAGACCCCGAACTGGGCCGCTGCCCCCAGGATGGCGGTCTTGGGGTTAGCGATGAGGGGACCAAAGTCGGTCATGGCCCCGATCCCCATGAAGATGATCAGGGGAAAAAATTCATTACCCACCCCGGATTCATAAATGATGTTGAGAAACCCATGAGGAGCCTCCCCCATGCCGGCAAAGGGAACATTGACGAATATGGTCCCGAAGCCGATAGGAATGAGGAGCAGGGGTTCAAAACCCTTGACCGCCCCCAGGTACACGATAAGAAACCCGACCGCTACCATGAGGAGTTCCTGCCAACCAAAGACCGTAATGGAGTCCCCTGCGGGAGTTTCCTTGGACACGGTGTCGGTGATGAAGGCATAAAGCCCGGTGGTCACCGCGATATTCTGGATGAACTTCCCCAAGGAAACCCGTTCAATATCCTCACTGCCGGGAATGATGCCCGTGGGATTCCGGAAGGAAGCATAATCAACGACGCCGCTTGCGGTTTTTACCTGGGCTGCCACCCGGGGCATGAAGGAAAACACCAAGGCTCCCACTACCAGCAGCAGACATATTTTAGTCACCATGACCGGGTCTTTTTTAAGATTCAACATGATACCGTCCTCTTTTGCAGCTACCCGCTACTTTACTTCCGCTAAGGGCTGCTGGGAGGCAACCTGAGTGCCGGTGGGTACCAGGAAGTGGACCTTGCCGGCTGCCGTGGCCTTGATTTCCAGTTCCATCTTCATGGACTCAATGATGATGATGGTGGTCCCGGATACGACCGCTTCCCCTTCATTCACCGCATAGCGGATGATGGTCCCCGCCACCGGAGCGGGAATCACCGTACCGGCGCCGGAGGGCGCAGCCGCCGCAGGAGCCGTGGGCGCGGCAGGGGTGGAAGCTGCGCTTGATGCTGCACTGACCACGGTACCCGCAGGCTGGACCACTACGTTGAAGTTAGCGCCGTCCACATTGACCACATACCGGGCCACTTGATTGGCGGGCGGGGCTGCCGGAGCTGCAACCGGGGCCGCGGGAGCAGCAGGAGCGGCGGCTTCGGGGGTGAACTTTACCGGACCCTGGGACCGCTTCTTGAAGAATTCCGGGGCAACCTTGGGGAACATGGCATAGGTAAGGACATCTTCCACCGTAACCGAATCGGTGCCGAGGACCTTCTTGGTCTCCCCTTCGAGTTTTTCATATTCATGGGGAATATCATCCGCCGGGCGGTAGGTGATTTCCTGGGTCATCTTGAGGGATTCCAGGGCCTTCTTGACCACCTCAGGGTTCTTGGGGGCCGCGCAGGCGCCGTATTTACCCGCCAGGAGGTCCATGGATTCCCCGGTAAGCTTGTTGTACCGGCCAAAGAGGACGTTAAAGACCGCCTGGGTCCCCACGATCTGGCTTGAGGGGGTTACCAGGGGCGGATAGCCGAAGTCCTTCTGGACCACGGCGATTTCCTTGAGCACCTCATCGATCTTATTGGAAGCCCCCTGTTCCTTGAGCTGGCTTTCCAGGTTGGAGAGCATCCCCCCGGGAACCTGGGACACGAGGATCCGGGTGTCGGCGCCGAGGAAGCTGGACTCGAACTTCTTGTAGTTCTTCCG
>JAITNP010000052.1 GCA_031290455.1 Treponema sp.
GTTCAGCGTCGAGAAGACACCGGCTTTGGTAATCTTAGTCAGCCCGGTTAAGAGGGTGAATTTTATGCATGGCTCCGAAGTTTTGAGAACGAGGTAAAACTCCCGCAATATGGTTCTGATAGCCCTGGCGATTTCCGGCTCGTTGATATGTTCGAGCATGGGACGGTCATACTCGTCGATGAGTACCACCACTTCCCCAGGGGTGGAAAGCTCGTTGATAAGACGGATAAACAGCGTTTTGTAATCAGCCGTAGTGGGTGTCAGGTTATAGGCTTTATAGATATCAATCAGCGTGGCTAGTAAGGTTTCTCTCACGGTTTCAGGGCTCTCGGCGTTTATTTCCGCCATGCTGATACTGATCACCGGATAGGGCTTGAAGTCCCATTGGTCATAGATCCAGGTGTCTTTGAACAGCTCTTTTTCCCCTTTGAACAGGTAGCACAGCGTGGAACAGGTGAGGGTCTTGCCAAAACGGCGGGGACGGGACATGAAGTAGTTCTTACCGTGCTTGAGCAGTTCGTAGAGATACTGCGTCTTGTCCACATACACATAGCCACCGGTAATGATTTGCTTAAAGTCCTGCATGCCGATTGGTAGGTCTTTCATGGCTTCCTCCATGATGCAGGATACAACAGACTGGTCCCTATAAACAAGCCCCTTCATACCATTACCAATCATAAAAAAGTCATCGAAATTACGCTAACTTTCACGAATTAATGATGTAAAAATCGTAAAGATTCGCGTCAATTCGTGTCATCCGATGATCTTTAAATTCCTATGCATGTATTCTGGCCGAATTGAAATCACCTGCGTTTTTACTTGACAAATAGGGCATGTTACCTTATCTTAACATGTAGATATGTTATGAGAATCTAACATGTCAGGAGAAGGAGAAAATATGTTCTTATCCGATGCTCCTCATGGGGCTTCATTTAAGGTAATAAAGGTTACTCTGGGTAAAGAAGTGGGGAAACGACTCGCCGATATGGGCTTTACCACCGGTACCGAAGGGGCTGTGGTCCGGGCGGGGTTTTTCCGGGGACCCTTGCAGGTTCGTATCCGGGGTTATGATATTCTGATACGCCGTTTTGAGGCGGCAGGTATTGAGGTCGAGCCGGTAGGGGACGGCAGTACATGACGCCACCCGGTTATTCAGCGGAAATTCGATAAAACAGGTAAAAACAATGGCGCCAGTTTTATCGATCCAGGTACCGGAAAAAAATGACCAATCAGGAGGAAACCCATGAATAACAGTGAAAAAAAATCCCTGCGCATTGCCCTGGCAGGGAACCCCAATTCGGGGAAGACTACCCTCTTTAACGCCCTTACCGGCGCCCATCACAAGGTGGGAAATTACCCCGGGGTTACGGTCGAAAAACGGGAAGGCCTGCGGGTCCGGGGAGGGCGGCAGTATCATTTTATCGACCTCCCCGGCATTTACAGCCTTACCGCCTATTCCCTGGATGAAGTGGTGGCCCGGGACTTTATCCTGGACGAAAAGCCCGATATCATCGTGGATGTCCTGGATTCCACCAACCTGGAGCGGAACCTCTACCTCTGCCTCCAATTCCAGGAACTGGGCATCCCGGTCATCGGCGCCCTTAACATGAGCGATGAAGCTGCGGCAAAGGGTATCCGGATTAATGACCACCAGTTGGGAGATACCCTGGGCATCCCCATGGTGAAAACCATTGGTCCCAAGGGCGTTGGAATCGACGCGCTCCTTGACTGCATCGATCAGGCACGTTCCCGTGGAAAGGACGACACGTCGCTCCCGGAAACAGCCGGCGGCCATCAGGTACAGTACGGGAGCGAGATTGAGGCAAAACTCGAAACCCTGCAGAAACGCATCTGTGGAGACCCGGTCTTTAGCGCTCAATACCCGGTCCGCTGGCTTGCGGTCAAGCTCCTGGAAAAGGATGCCAATGCCTATAGCCGCCTCAAGGAACATACCGAGGCCACGGAAATCGAAGCCTGCGCCAAGGACGCCACCAATTGGATAGATAAACACTTCGGCAAAGATGCGGAAATTATCATTACCGAACAGCGCTACGGATACATCCGGGGGGCAGTGCAGGAATCCGTGCGGGTGGCAAAGACCGTGGACTTTTCCCTCACGGAAACCATTGACAAGGTCATCATGAACCGCTTCCTGGCCCTGCCGATCTTCATCCTCGTGCTCTGGAGTGTGTTTCAACTGACCTTCATGCTGGGGGAATACCCCATGCTCTGGCTGGAGCAGTTCTTTAGCCTGCTCAGTTCCGGCCTGCAAGATATCCTCCCCCCAGGGCCGCTGGAATCCCTGATTGTAGACGGCATCATCGGCGGGGTCGGCGGGGTCTTCTCCTTTGTACCCCTCATCGTCATCCTCTTTTTTCTCCTGTCCATACTGGAAGATCTGGGGTATATGTCCCGTGCGGCCTTTGCCACCGACAAATTGCTCCACACCTTCGGGCTGCACGGCCAGTCGATTTTCCCCATGATGCTGGGATTCGGCTGTTCTGTGCCGGCCATCATGGCATCCCGAACCTTGAAAAACCCCCGGGACCGGATCATCACGGTGCTCATCACCCCCTTTATGAGCTGCGGCGCCAAACTGCCGGTCCATGTCCTCTTAGCCGCGGCCTTTTTCCCGGATAATGCGGCGAACATGATGATCCTGATGTACGCCATTGGGGTGGTACTGGCCCTCGTTTCCGCCCTGATCCTCAAGCGGACGGTCCTGCAAGGGGACCCCACACCCTTTGTCATGGAACTACCCCCCTACCGTGCGCCGACCCTTCGGGGGGTACTCTGGCATGTGTGGGAAAAAACCTGGCAATATGTGAAAAAGGCGGGAACCGTCATCCTCGCGTCAGCCATTCTGATATGGGCCATCACCAGTTTTCCCACATACCACCTTTCAGAAGCGGAGTACGACAACCTTGCAGCCGTCTATGCTGCTGAACATCCCGATGCTGATGAGGGGTCCCGTGACGCCTGGATTGATACCATGACTGCCCAAAACGCCCTGGAAACCAGCTATGCCGGCATGCTGGGCAAGTTCATCGTACCAGTCTTCCGGCCCCTGGGCTTTGATTGGAAACTTGCCGCCGCATCAATTACCGGCTTTGCCGCCAAAGAGGTAATCGTCTCCACCCTGGGAATCCTGTACCGGGTTGGTACCGAAGAAGATGAGGAGAGCGAGGGACTCAGGGCGGCCATCCGGTCGGACCGCGCCATGACCCCCCTGATAGCCCTGGTGTTCATGCTCTTTACCCTGATCATCCCCCCCTGTTTCGCGGCCTTGGGGACCATGAAGGCGGAGATTGGCTGGAAGTGGGTCGGCTTTGAGGTGGCCTTCCTCATCCTCCTGGGCTGGCTGCTCTGCTGTATCGTCTACCAGATGGGGACTTTGGCGGGCTTGTGATACAACCCATGTACCAAGACCGCCCTAAAGCCCTTATGGGGCTTTAGGGCGGCAGAGCGCGATAAGGTTTGTTAAAAACCCCTATGGCGATTACAGCCGGCAACACAAGTTTAATGTTGCCGTTGACACAACCTGTATGAACCAGGCTGCCGCTGGAAAAGTGGAATAGCAATCAAACAACCATGTGACCACTCATTAAAACCTCGCCCCGGGCTGTTGAAAATACATGATAGCATAAGCACCCCGTTCAGCAGCGTATCCCTTCACTTCTATTAAGATATTCGTATCTTGGGGTACAGCAATTTGCGGAGGATTGTTATATCCTGAGTCGGTTTCGAAATAGATGGACTCTCCCGTATCTTCCCGGTAGATGGTTACCAGAATATCACAGGTTTTAGAACCATCCCCTTCATAGGAATCATTCCATTTAACGAAGTACCGCTGTCCCGCCTTTGCGGGGAAACGATAATAACGAAACTCTCCGGCAGAAAACTGATCCTCTTTCCAGATATTGTTTTGAAGGTTTACAATAGTTTGATTCCCCTGAGTATTGGAAGGAACGGTAGATCCGGGATATAGTTTCAGGTACAGCAGATTAACGAAGTTTTCAATGGCGTTTCGTATGGCTAATATATCGTTATCCGTCAAAGATCTGCTGTTGTCAAGCACCAGATAAATAATAGAAGATTTCTTCTCCAGATCAATTTTCAGGGAATCCCCGACCACATATTCACTGTTCCGCTGCCAGGAAGAACTGCCGGGGTTTAAGCTCCATTGTTTTATCCCTCCTTTGGAATGGGATATGACAAAGTTGTTAAACACATAGCTTACTTCGGTGCCGTTTAAGACGCCCGGTACCGAGGTTCCGGAAGAAGAGGAAATATTGCCGGAATAGGTAATGTTAATCAGTTCATAACTTGAACCGTTTATCGCTACTTCCCCTTCCAAATACTGGACCGATTTGGAGAACGCGCTGATGCTGTTTTCTTCCACATCAAAGGTCATCCTAATCCTGGTACCCGGCTGATATGAGGGGGTAAGGATATTAAAGGTAACATCCCTGCTGATAATCGTTAAGTTATTGGCAATATCCTGAAGTTGCCGGCTCAATTCTGAAAAGTCGTTCAGCTCATAAAAGTTTTTGGCGCTGCTATCAGAGGCGGGGTTACTGGCAAGGTTCTCCAGGGATGCGATAAAGCTGGCATGATCCTCTATATCGCTGCCCATTACGCCCACCGTAAAGGAGGTAATCGGTTTACCCCCGATCCGGCGGTCCGCAATTTGTTCCTTAAGATAATCCGCATAATTTGCCGTAGACTTACCCCCAAAATTCTGCGCTTCTATGGCCGGAAGCGCAAGGCTGGTTGAACCATTATCAAGGCCGTCGGTAAAGGCAAGCAGATTGATGGAGTTCATATTTCTGGGAAGGGCTGATTCATTGCCCGACAAATTTGCCAGGGCCTTATGAACGGCATAGTATAAAGCGGTTCCAGAACCGGAAGCCCTGGTATAATTGGAGAGAACATTTAAAAGATTGTTTCTCCCTTCTTCATCAAGATAAATAACTTCTCCATTAGTCAGATCCTTTACTTCCCCGGCAAAGGAAAGAAGCCCGATATAAATCCCTTCCCGAATCTCATCGGGACGTGCGGATTTACTTTCCGGCTGAACCGGCGGTGCAGAAGGCGGAACATCCGGACTGCCGGAACAGTTACTTACAATAAGAACAAATCCCAAAAATGCAAAAACAGCTAATAAGAACTGCAATTTTTTCATACCCAATCTCCTTTAATTTTTTTTATTCGCACCATTGTACAGAAAACATTTTTTACGAAAAAGTTACATAATGTTTTTCTGTCGAATAGCGCTAATTTAAATATATAATTTTTATACATTTCAGGCATTGTATTATATTTCTTTTTTTATAATTATTTTACGAATTATAATCATGATTTGTCCAAAAGTAACCACTCAGGCTCTTCCGGCTATCCTATGGGTAAAGATCCAGTCCGCCGCAATAGAAAAGTATAGAAGTACGGTAGTTTTGGAAGTTTCTAAAGCTGCGGGCAGTAGCTTTTATATGCTGAATAACGCTGTTTATACCTTCAGCAAAACTGTTTGATATACGATGCGTCCAATACGTTATGATATTTTCAAAATGCATCTTCAGCATCTTGGCGACCTTAATAACCGGATCAAGTTGGGAATGTGTTGCCAAGAAATACCACTCCTTAAATAATTGCCGCGCTGATGCTTCGTCGGTACATTCCCAGAATTCCTTTAACAGTTCCCGCCTGTGCCAGGCGCGGTTCACATCAAGCTGTTTTTCTGTCAATTCCGCAAATGTCGTCTTTTGTTTCTCACTCAGGTTCTCCTGATTCTTTAAGAATATATATTTCGTCCCCCCCAGCGTTTTATCCCCCGCCTTATTAAGCGCTTTGTTTTCTGTGCGCCTCACCGAATCTACCGCGTCATTCATTGCATGATATGGAACTTGTCATGCACGATACAGGCGTTGGGAAGATGAAGACCGGCGCCGGTTATGTA
>JAITNP010000071.1 GCA_031290455.1 Treponema sp.
GTCTGAGGGTGTATTTGTCACCGGCCGCGAGGTAACGGTGGCACCCTTTGCCATGGCGAAGTACGAGACCACCTACGAGCTGTGGTATGAGGTACGGGAATGGGCTGAGGCGCATGGATACACCTTTGCCAATCAAGGCCGGGAAGGCAATGACGGGACCGATGGACTCGTACCCACGACTGCAAAGGATGAGCCGGTAACGTATGTAAGCTGGCAGGATATCATCGTGTGGTGCAACGCCTATAGTGAAAAGAGCGGCAAGGTTCCCGTGTATACCGATGGAGGCGCGGTGATACGAAGCTCGTCTGACACGACGGCCTGCGACCATGCGGTGATGGACAAGACGCAGAGCGGGTTCCGGCTGCCCACGGAAGTGGAGTGGGAATTCGCGGCTCGGGGTGGAGATCCGAGGGATACTATGAACTGGGGTTACACCTACGCGGGGAGTAATACGGTTGGAGATGTAGCATGGTATGCTGGTAATTCAGAAAGTGCTACTCATCCGGTGGGAGAAAAAGTGGCAAACAGCTTGGGTCTGTATGACATGAGCGGGAATGTCTATGAGTGGTGCTGGGACCGGTATGAGAGCGTTAGTAGTAGTACGCCTGCGGATGGGGCTACTTCGGGCAGGTACCGGATGTTACGGGGCGGGGGTTGGTACTTCGATGCGTACTACGTTGAGGTGTCCTATCGGTACGGCACCTACCCGAGCAACACCTACGGCAATATTGGTTTCCGTGTTGTCTGCTCCCCGAGTTCCTCACCGGCGCCGTGATTTCGTTGATTTACCCGTCCTAAGCTGGTCGGCTCAATCGGTCCACACCCTTGATTTTTAGGTACTGGACTATCTTTTTCGTCAAATTTATGGTATGAGTGATATATGCTGAACATCGCGCAAATAAAGAGCGGCATCGTCATCGATCACATTAAAGCAGGACAAGGTATTAAGATTTTCAATTGGCTCGCCTTGACAAGGCCCCGTACACCGTGGCCTTTGTGGTAAACGCCTCTTCTGAACGTATGGGACGGAAGGACATCATCAAAATCGATAATACCATCACCATCAACCTCGATATTCTCGGCTTCATTGACCCCCATATCACGGTCAATATCATCGAAAACGAAGTGATCAGCGAAAAGATACACCTCCGGCTCCCCGAACGGGTGGAGGATATCCTCATCTGTAAAAATCCCCGGTGCATCACATCGACCGAAAAATATATCTCCCATATTTTCCATCTGGAAGACCCGGTCCTGCGGACCTACCGCTGTGAATACTGCGACGAAATTCGCCTTGCCGGCGATTTCCGGTAATCTTCAATTCCGAAAATACGATTGAGATCATGGCCAGTTGGAAGGTGTGTTGAGCGCACTACCCTCAAGGTAGTTACGCTCAAGCATGTGCTAAAGCCGGGTAAAGACCCGTAGCGTAAGGTCGCTTTCAGGATAGGCGGCACAGGGATGGATGAAACCCGCTTCCCGGTCCTTGGCACGGACACCAGCGCCTTGGGCGTACACCTTGCCGGTAACCAGCTTGCTGCGGCACCAGCTGCACTCACCCCCCCGGCAGCGGGTGTCGATGGCCAGCCCAGCCTTCTCCAGGGCAGCCTCCACCGTCTCGGTGCTTTTGGCGGGGACCTGCTGCTCCTCCAGGCCGAATTGTACCGTGATGGTGTAAGTCTTCTCCTTCCGGTCCTTCAGAGGACCAGGACCGGAAACATCCGTACGCCTGCGGGTAGTGGAAATACCCAGGCTGTCCAGTTCACCTCCGAGGCCCTCCATGAAAGCGCTGGAACCGGACATGAAGAAACTCGCCTCCCTGTAATCCGGGACTAGACCCTTGATAAGCTCCCCATTGATAGGCCCCTTCTCGATCCCGGAGGAACCAGCCTCCGCGCCACTTAGGACATGGCAGACCCTCACCCTGCCGTCGCTCACCCCGGCAAGAGAGTTCAGTTCATCCCTGAAGAGGGTGTCCTCCGCGCCGGGAGAACTATAGAGCAGGGTGAGACGTTCCGGGCGGCGAGTCTTCTGCATGTCGATGATCATGGAACGAAAGGCAGCCACCCGGGCGCCTTCGGCAATGCCCACGACATGGGCCGCGTCCCGGATCTTGCTGTAATAGAAGTTCCCAAAGGGGAGTTCTATATCCAGAGCCATTCCTGCCTTCCAGGTATCCCAGATGAAGGCGTTCAGCGGGTCCCCTTCCCGCTTCATCAGGGTTATCTTAACCAGGTTGTCCTCAAAGGCACTCATGGGACCCGATGAGATGGTAAAAGGCCGGGCTATCCGCCTGCCCTCTCGGTCGAATTTGGCGCTCAGGTACTGGCCCGCATAGTGGAGGGGCAGGTGCTGGCCCTCAGCGGGTTTCAGGATATAGCTCCGGGCACAGGGGCCTTCCTCTACCAAAGCCCAAATTGAACCATTCCATTCAATATAGCTCCGGGCAAAGGGACCTTCCTCCTTTACTTCCTGGATGAGCACCGGGATGATCCCCGAGTGGAGCCGATTTGCCAGGTCCATGATGGGGTCCAGGGTGTCCAGGTTCGGGTTACCCTGATCTATCCAGGCGCTCCGCTGTTTCGGCAGCTTGAACCAGCCCAGGAGATCCGCCACATACCCCTTGACGCTTACGTGTGCTTTCCTTGCCATGTTAGTTCCTCCCCAGTTTTTTGATGCTGTCCAGGGCTGTTTCATGCCCGTTCATGATAGAGCTGCAGTAACCGTGAGCCCGGCGGCCGTAAGCCCCCACAAAGTCCAGCCCCGGTATGTACTGCTCCTCTGCCAGGGTGAGACTGCGGAGCACGATGCCGTCCACCGCGGTGATCTCGTAGCCATAGACATTACCCTTGGGGCTTCCGTTGTACCGGGCATAGGTGGCGGGGGTACTCACCTCAAGCTCCTCGATATGATCCCGGATATGGGCGCCGGTCTTCTCTTCAAAGAAGCGGATCATGGCGTCGGCGAAGGCCTCCTTGTTTTCCAGGTATTTCAGCGGGTCCGTGTGGCCTATCATGGCATCGGGATCGTAGAGCCAGGTAAAACTCAGCTGGCAACGGTCCGGCCCCGTGTAGCCGGGAACAGCCACATCCGGGCAGGCCGCCGATACCAGGCTCGGGAATTGCCATTTACTGGTGGAGGGATAGAGCCGCTTGCTGTCCATGTCCTCGCTGAAAAGACAGCTATAGTTGGTGATTCCCATATCCCCGGGGAGGGCGTTGAGCCCCAGAAAGACATTGGCAATGGACGCGCCGAACTTACGGGCGCCAGTGAGCTTCAATGCCCGTTCAGGGATAGCGCTTTTGTCCATCATCCGAGTATAGACCGTGTTGGGGGAGATGTTGCAGAGTACCCGCTTCGCCCGGATCTCTCTGCCATCGGCACCGCCAGCGATGTCCTTCGCGGTTTTTACTCCCGCCACAGTTTTCCCCTCGGTGAGGAGCCGCTCCACCGGGACCCGGGTTTCCACCTGGCCCCCCAGAGCGCGGATCCGCTCCTCCATTTCCAGGGCTAGGGCGTGGGATCCCTGGTTGATGAAGTGGGCGCCGTCCCGGAGGTAGAGATAGACCATGAGGCCCCAGACGGTAAAGCTCATGGCGTCCAGGTTGCGGGACACGTAGAGGTAATAGGCGCTCATGATGTCCTTTACCAGGGGGGAAAAGCCCATGGCCTCATGCACCTGGTCCACGCTGTAGGCGCCGGTGCGGAGGAAGGATGAATGGGTGGTGGCCATCACCAGGGGGGAAGGGTTCATGTGGCTGGCGTTGATGTACATGAGGGCGTTGTACATTTCTTCGCAGAGCTTGAAGTAGTTCCGCACCTTGGGCCCCTGGCCGGGATCGAGCTTGTCGATGGCGGCGATGGCATTTTCAATGCCAAAGGGCATGGTGAAGTCCGCATCGTATTTAGAAAGGAAGATCCGGTATACGTTGGGGGTGGTGATGTATTCGGGATGGACTCCGCAACTATCCAGGAACTGCCGCACTTCGCCGTAGGTATGCCCGTCCTTGCCATCCCCGCATTCGCAGAGGGCCCGGAGGGAAAGCTCAAACTCATAACGGCCCCGGATGAAGGTGTTGGCATAACCGCCGGTGATATGTTGCTGTTCCAGGAGCAGAACATCCACGCCCTGATGGGATAGTTCGAGGGCCGCGCTGAGGCCCCCGATACCGCCGCCTACGACGATGACCTCATAGGCGTCTTTAAACCGTTTTGGTTTAGGTGAAAAAGATTGTTCCAATTATATTCTCCTGATGATAATTTTTGCATGGAATGGGGAGACCCTACAAGACATGGTCACTGCTGCTTTTGATTTGAACTCGTTCATGGTTTCTCTTGCCGATTAGGAGGCTTTAAGCAATACATCGCGCTGACATAATCTTCTTTGCCACCCACGCCGCGATCAGAATAGCCTTTGGCCGCGTCGGGATTATCAGTTATCGCCTTATCGTAGTTCTCGGTGACCTAATACACCAAACCGGTGGTGATTATCCTCGGGGGTGCTCTTTTTTAGAGGCAGAGGACTGAACAGACGGTTCTGTTGATCCACTGCCCAGCGCCAAAAACCCTGGAAGCAGGATCACCGCGCAGGTAATCCCATGTTTGAACCAATTTTTATTCAACATACCATAAGCTCCTTTTGTGCTCATCTAAAAAACAGCGAGCGTTTTTCAGAAACCGGTTCGTGTGTTGTCATTGACGCCGACAGCGCATAACGACATCCACGGTTCCGGGTTTTCCCCTCGAATACTATCCCATAGTTACCTCCTTCTTACGGCTTAGAACCAATATCCAAGCCCCAATTGTAATATGGCAAAACCAAGGATCCGCTTCAAGATAAGCTTCTGGGAATGGTCGGCAAAAGCCGTCATGGTACCTAACAACAAGCCCCTGGTACAAACCGCCGTAATTAATCCAACAGTAACACCGCTGGTAGTAACCCATTAATTGCCGGTATATGTACTTACAAAATCAAGTACACACATCGAACCGTATCCCGCATGTTTTCCTACTGCAACACCGATACGGGTGAAAGCCCCACTCATGTTGTTTGTACGATGCCCCCTGGATGACACCCCATCATCAATTAATAACTGCACCACAATGTCCCGCGCTTTATCGTTACCATAAGAAATGTTTTCCCCTGCACTGCCGGCCCATTTGCCGTATCTATTCAGACGTCCACCCATGGTACTTCCATCGCTACCGGTATGTCCGACCCTTCCAGTCTTCCTGGTATCCAGGACATGATCCTTTGCGGCCAGAGACAAGCCTTTCTCAGGGTACAAGAGAGGAACCGGCTGCATGGTAATTAATGCCTGATAACATTCCTCCACCGCCTTGGCGCCTTCATTAGTCCTCAGCCCAATACTGCGGCCAGGTTCAGAAAAGAGGGTGCCTTTGAAGTAGGCGATTTGCGGTTTTATATATAGGTCCGCGTATTTGCGAGGATCGCTCCGTACCATATTCAGCTCAAGAATGACATCCTTCTCAACCCTGGTGAGATAGTCAACATCCTGTGCGGTATCCAGCAGGACAAGATCCCACTCTTCAGGAGCAGCGGAAACCAAAACCACAACAACACAAAACAAGACCACTCCCATCAAAATAAGAATCCCGATTTACCAAACCACTCGAATATGATTAATTCTGAGCTTCTGAATAACATATAAATAGACCCACCGCCTAACAAAGAGAACATTGCAAGAACAAAAAGCAATGCCTTTATCTTGAAAAGCCCATATCTATTTTTCAGAACTAAATGTGGATAGTCTTGCTCAATACCAACAGTGATATACAAAGACATCACGAATATAATGTTAAACAAATCCAATTCCTTAGATTTCTTTAGCGCTATCCCGGTATAATTCCGAGTTATCCCCCAAATATCTGCTATGTCATAACACCTCCTTATAGAATTCCTTTTTGAAGACCAATAGACAACATATAAAAACCCAATAAAACAATCCATCGCAAGAACAAGAGGAGAATATAATTTCAAAAATCCCTGACGATCCAGATATTTTACATGATGCACCTTTCCTGTTGCATAT
>JAITNP010000072.1 GCA_031290455.1 Treponema sp.
ATTTAATCTGTAATGTCAAGCAGCTTTTTAGAATAGGGTAAAGCCGTAGTGCTTCTTGACGGATTCGGCAAAAGTCGCCCCTTCAGTACCGGTTTTAACGGCAACCCGCGTGCCTGCCAAATCGCTGTAACTATGAATATCCTCGTTATCCACCTTAATAGCCACCCCGGAATCAATGGGTTTCCAGTTCATAGCGCTTACTCTATCTTGACAATACACCTGGTGCGGTGTATTGTTTTTTAAGGAATTAATGCATGAAAAAGAAAATCAAGGTAGGCATTTTATTTGGCGGGAAATCTGCGGAACATGAGGTATCCCTGCAATCGGCGAAGAACGTGTTTGACGCCATAGACCGGGAAAAGTATAGCCCCATGCTTATCGGTATTGATAAATCCGGCAGATGGCTCCTGAATGACGAATCGCAATTCCTGCTTGATGCGGATGATCCTAAACGGATACGGCTGAACGGTTCCAGCGATTCGGTGGCCCTGATCCCCGAAAGCGGCGGGGTCATTGCCAACCTGAGCGCACTAAAAAATGACCAGCCAGTGGGGATGCGGAGCATTGACGTGATCTTCCCGATACTCCACGGCCCCTTTGGGGAGGACGGAACGGTCCAGGGACTCCTGAAACTGGCGAACCTTCCCTTTGTAGGCTCCGGGGTACTCGGTTCCGCCGTCGGGATGGACAAGGATGTGATGAAGCGGCTCCTCCGGGACGCAGGGCTTCCCATTGGCACATTCCTCACCTGCTCCTCCCATGAGGCGGTTCCGGCCTTTGAGGGCGTTACAGAGCTGCTGGGGCTGCCGCTCTTTGTGAAACCCGCCAACATGGGATCCTCCGTGGGGGTGAGCAAGGTCCATGATGCAGAGGAATATGCCAGGGCGCTTCAAGAAGCCTTTGCTTATGACCGGAAGATCATCCTTGAGGAGTATATCAAAGGCCGGGAACTCGAATGTGCGGTTCTGGGTAATGAAGACCCGGTCGCCTCGGTTCCCGGGGAGGTGATTTCCTCTCATGAGTTTTACTCCTATGACGCAAAATACATTGATGAAAAAGGGGCGACCGTGGAAATCCCGGCAAAAATCCCTGAGGATACGGCCAAGGCAATACAGGAGCTTGCCATCAAAACCTTCCGGGTCCTTTCTGGCGAAGGGCTTGCCAGGGTTGATTTTTTTCTTAAACCAGGTGATTGTGCGGACCGCATCATTATCAACGAAATCAATACCCTACCGGGCTTTACCAAGATCAGCATGTATCCCAAACTATGGGAAGCAAGCGGCATTTCCTATACCGAGCTAATTGATAGGCTTATTGAACTCGCGTTCCAGCGCTTTGAAACAGAGAAACGGCTTAAAACAACGTATAACCGGTGAGGAATGCAGAGCAGAACATGCTCAGGGTTTCAGCCCCGGCACGTCCCATTCCTTGGGCAGCTTGGCGGGGACCCCGGAGGAATTCACGAAGGCCCAGGTAACCTTAGCCTCGGCAATGCTTTCCTCACCCCGTAGTATTTTCTGGGCAATAATCCCGCTGACCGCTCCCTTTTTTATGGGCCAGGATTGGATCCGCAGGACATCATCGGTAAGGGCGGATTTTTTGTAATCAATTTCAACCCGGGCCACATACACGCCGTACCCCGCCTTAATCGCTGCCGGATAATCGAAGCCAATGGTTCTAAGGAATTCATACCGGGCATATTCCAGATAATTAAGGTAATTGGCATTATTTACATGACCATAACTATCACATTCATAGGTACGAACCGTTAACGTACATTCACAAATCATGATAAAGCAGTATATATCACCGGCAATTGTTTTTCAATGCGGAGTTGGCCCATGAACCTATGGACATGGTACATACATATACACTATGATAAATCAATGTTCCGTGTGATTGCGGAAGTTAAATTATGGAGGAAAAAATGAAAAAATTTAGTTTAATACTTTTGGGGTTGTGTTGCGCTGCCTCAATGGCCTTTATCACCTGTAAACGGGATACTCGCGCTCCTGGCGGAGGGGATACCAGTCCTATCGCCATTGGAGGGATTTTTCCGCTTTCCGGTCCGGTAGCGGTCTATGGGGTAGAGGCCCGGAATGGTATTGAGCTGGCCATTGAGGAACTCAATATCGCCGGGGGGATTAACGGCAGGAAGCTGGTGTTGATCTCCGAAGATGACGAGGGCAATCCTGAAAAAACGGTAAACGCCTATAATAAGCTGACCACCAGGGATAAGGCGAATATCATCATCGGGTCCCTGACTTCTGGCTGCACCCAGGCGATTACCGAGCGGGCACAGGCCCAGAAGGTGCTCCTCCTGGCGCCGGCAGCGACCATGGAATCCATCACCAATACGGGGGATTATATATTCCGGGCCTGCTTCATCGATCCCTTCCAGGGGACCGTGGGCGGCATCTTTGCCGCGAGGGACCTGGGGGCCACCCGTGCGGCAGTGCTCTACGACAACGGAAACGACTATTCCGTGGGGCTTCGGGAGAATTTTGAGACCGCCTTCCTGAAACAAGGGGGCACGGTGGTCGCATCCGAATCCTATATCACCGGTGACGTTGATTTCAACGCCCAGCTCACCAAGATCAAGAACGCCACCCCCGATGTGGTGTACCTCCCGGATTACTATTCCACGGTTTCCCTTATCGCCAAACAGCTCCGTGCCCAGGGCATTGACACCCCCATCGTCGGCGCCGACGGCTGGGACGGGCTTACCGAGAACGCCGGGGACGAGGTGCTGAAGGGCTTCTACTCCAACCACTATGCCTCGGATTCTACAGATTCTAAAGTAGTAAACTTTGTCAAAGCCTATGAAGCAAAATTCAAGACCGTGCCGGTTTCCTTTGCAGCCCTGGGGTATGATTCCCTGTACATGATCCGGGACGCCATTGTCCGCGCCGGTTCAACCGATTCCACTGCGGTCCGGGATGCCCTTGCCGCGACCAACGGCAGCTACGTTACCGGGAACCTCACCTTCGACGCCAAGCGGAACCCGATCAAGTCTGCGGTGATGGTGGAGCTGGTCAAGGCCGGGGATAAACTCATCACCGCGTACAAAACCACGGTCAACCCCTAGCGAGGGAATAGAGCATAGTTAATAGTGAGTAGGTAGTATCAATTACAGCGTGATACTACGAGATGCGAGGGGGACAGAAGCAGATCGGGAATACTGAAGCTATTCACTAATAAATTGAGGTGTTTTTTGGGTGGTATTTTTGTACAACAGGTAATTAACGGGATATCCTTGGGCAGTATCTATGCGCTTATTGCCCTGGGGTATACTATGGTCTACGGTATCGTGATGCTCATCAACTTTGCCCATGGGGATATCCTCATGGTGGGGGCGTATGGGGGGTATTTTGTCCTCTCCTGGCTGGGGGTGTCTCCGGTGTCCCTGGCCATAGCCTTTGTGTTTGCTATGGCCCTCTGCGGGGCCTTGGGGGTGTTCATCGAACGCTTCGCCTACCGGCCCCTGCGGACCGCTCCCCGGCTCAACTCCCTGATTACCGCCATCGCAGTGTCCCTGATTCTGCAAAACGGGGCCCGGGTGATCCGCTTCATCGGCCCCAATCCCCGGCAGTTTCCCCGGCCTGCGGTATACAACTTGGTCTTGGGGGGCATTTCCATTTCCAATATCCAGCTCATCGTGATTGTCCTTTCCGCTCTGTTGATGCTGGGTCTCAACTATATTATCAACTATACGAGGCGGGGTAAGGCCATGCGGTCGGTCTCTTACGATATGCAGGCCGCGAGTCTCATGGGGATCTCGGTGAACGGTACCATCTCCTTTACGTTTGCCTTAGGTTCCATTCTGGCCGCTGCGGGGGGCATCCTCTTTGCCTGCGCCTATCCTCAGATTTCCCCTACCATGGGAACCATGCCGGGGCTTAAGGCTTTTGTGGCCGCAGTCCTCGGGGGTATCGGCTCGGTGCCGGGGGCCATGCTGGGGGGCTTCATCCTGGGGATTGCCGAAACCATGACCAAGGGATTCCTCTCCTCTCAATATGCGGACGCCATTTCCTTTTCCATCCTCATCATCATACTCCTCGTGAAGCCCACGGGGATCCTCGGCGCCAAGACCAGGGTGAAGGTGTAACCATGAAGGGATCTATCAAGAACACGGTCATCCCCGGGGTTGTCGCGGTCGCGGCGGTGGGTATCCCCGCGCTGTTCATCAGGTTGCATATCATTGATGCCTATACCGCCCAGATCATCACCCTGGGCGGGGTCAATGCGCTCCTTGCGGTGAGCGTCAACACCATCACCGGGATCACCGGGCAGCTTTCCATAGGGCAGGCAGGGTTCATGGCCATCGGGGCATACACCTCGATCTTCTTTACCCTGGACCTGGGTCTCCCCCTGGCGGTAAGTACGCTCATCGCGGGGCTTATCACCGCCTTCGCGGGGTTCCTCATCGGCTTTCCCACCCTCAAGCTCTCCGGGGATTACCTGGCCATCGTTACCTTGGGGTTCGGGGAGATCATCCGGGTGATCCTCATCAATCTGAAAGCCATTACCGGGGGCGCCAATGGCAGGCGCATTACCACCCCGCTGGCCATCTACCCGGACCTTTCCTTCTTTACCGTTACCGCGTGTCTGGCGGTTATGCTCATTTTGCTACAGAACTTTCTCCGATCCAGCTACGGCAGGGCAATCCTCGCGGTCAGGGAAGATGAAATCGCCGCCAACGCCAACGGCATCGGGGTGTTCCGGTATAAGATGGTCGGATTCGTAATCGCCTCCTTTATTGCGGGCATCGGGGGGAGCCTCTACGCCATGGTGGTGGGCTTTGTCAAACCCGATGTGGCCTCCTTCACGAAAAGTATCGACTACCTCATCTTCGTGGTCCTCGGGGGCATGGGTTCCATGACCGGTTCGGTGCTGGCTGCCTACGTCCTCTCCTACCTCCAGGAATTCCTCCGGTTCCTCCAGGATTACCGGCTCCTCATCTACCCCCTGATCCTTATTTTCGTGATGCTCTTCCGGCCCCAGGGCCTTTTAGGAATGAAGGAACTTTCCTTTGTGCGCCTCGCGGGACGATTAATGACGCTGCTACAGCGGAAGAAGACCCTATGATATAGATGCATTCACACAGCATCGGCAGCGATTGAATATAGAGCGCAACATAGTATTTAATAAAGAATCCCCACCGTGAAGGTGCGCTGGGTCGCGTTCCATGGGAGCGGGTGGATTGAAACAGAGGAAGGGTGATGCATAACGAAAGGAATTTGCTGCTTAACGCGATGGATATTTCCATTGTATTTGGGGGGCTTCGGGCGGTGAGTGATTTTTCCTGCGACCTGTACCAGGGGGAACTGGTGGGGCTTATCGGGCCGAATGGCGCGGGGAAAACCACGGTGTTTAACATGCTCTCCGGGATTTACACCCCTTCAGAGGGGGAGATATCCTTTTGGGACCGCCGGGGAAAGATCCATGAGGTGGGAAAGATGAGTCCCGCCCGGCTCAACCGGATCGGGGTGGCCCGGACCTTCCAGAATATCCGGCTTTTCAGCAACCTCACGGTGGAAGATAACGTGCGGATCGCCCTCCATGCTCAGCGGACCGAGAATCCCCTGGATGTGCTGTTCCGGCTGCCCCGGTTTTACGCCGATGAAACCCGGATGATCGAACGGACCGGGGAGCTCCTCGGGCTGTTCAAGATTGACCATAAAAAGCATGCATTGGCCCGGAACCTCCCCTACGGTGAACAGCGGAAGCTGGAAATCGCCCGCGCCTTGGCAGCCAATCCCACCCTGCTCCTCCTGGACGAACCTGCCGCAGGGATGAACCCCCAGGAAACCGAGGAACTGATGAGACTTATCGCGTTTATTCGGGAGGAATTTCGCCTCACCATACTGCTGATCGAACATGATATGCGCCTGGTGATGGGTATTTGCGAGCGGATTCTGGTCCTGGATTACGGACGTATCATTGCCGAGGGGCTTCCAACGGAGATTCGGAAAAACCCGGCGGTGATCAAGGCGTATCTGGGAGAGGAGGCGATAGCTGATGCATGAAACGATGGGTACACCGATGCTGACCGTAACGGACCTCACCGTATATTACGGGGCAATTCAGGCCCTTCGGGGTATTTCCTTTGAGGTGCGTCAGGGGGAGATCATCACCCTCATCGGCTCAAACGGCGCGGGGAAGACCACCACCCTCCATGCCATTTCCAACATCATCAAGAAGACCGGCGGCCAGGTGCTCTTTGACGGCAAGGATATTTCGGCCCTTTCCCCGGATCGTATTGTCGCGTCGGGGCTTATCCAGGTTCCTGAGGGGAGGCGGATCTTCGCCAACCTTTCGGTCCGGGATAACCTTGAGATGGGGGCCTATACCCGCCATGACCGGGGGGGCATACACCGGGACATGGACATGGTCTACGGCCTGTTCCCCCGGCTGAAAGAGCGGCTCCACCAGGTGGCGGGAACCCTTTCCGGGGGTGAACAGCAGATGCTCGCCATGGGGAGGGCCCTTATGGCCGCGCCCCGGCTCCTTCTGCTGGATGAACCGTCCATGGGGCTTGCCCCCATCCTGGTGGATGAAATCTTCGCTATCATTCGGCGTATCAATGAGGCGGGAACCACCATATTGCTGGTGGAGCAAAACGCTTTCAAGGCACTGGGCCTTGCGGTGCGGGGCTATATTCTTGAAACCGGCACGGTAATCAAGAGCGGCCTTGCCCAGGACTTGATGCAGGACGACGCGGTTAAGGCGGCGTACCTGGGAGGGTAGGCGATGTTGCCAATACCCGTGGCTTCGTCAACAAGCTCAGAAAAAGGGTTTGCAGATGCAGGAGAGTTTTAATGACCTACTACATTGATCCCCTAAGGGATCTGGGAAAACACTTACTGGAAGTCGAAAAACCCAGCCGTTATGTGGGTGGTGAATACGGCCGCCTTGCCAAACGGGAGGCCCTTCTCCGTATGCTCATCGCCTTTCCCGACCTGTATGAAATCGGCATGTCCAATCAGGCCCTCAGGATCATCTATAATGGGCTTAATCAGCTTGAAGGGGTCTCCTGTGACCGGGCCTTTGCCCCGGCGCCGGATTTTGAGCGGCTGCTCCGGGAACAAGGTATACCCCTTTACGGCCTGGATACCGGCATCAGTTTAGGGGATCTTGACGTTCTTTTATTTACCTTGGGGTATGAATTGGGTAGTACCGGGGTCCTGACCATGCTTGCAGCCGCGTCTATTCCGCTGCACCCCGCAGCGCGAACGGACCGGCATCCCATCGTGATGATGGGCGGTCCCTGCGTTTCCAACCCCCTCCCCTATAGCCGTTTCATTGATGCCTTCTGGATAGGAGAAGCGGAAGGCGGCTTTTTTGACCTAACCAAGCAACTAGTGGCCCTGAAACAAGCAGGAGCGGGAAGGGCAACCTTACTCGATCTCGTCGTCTCCCATCCTTCCGTATGGGTCCCGGGGAAAGCGCGGGTGAAACGGGCCATGGACACCCATTTTGCCTCCCGGGAGGCTTCCGCAGCAGTGTATCCCGTTCCCAGCATGAAAGTGGTACAGCACCATGGGGCCGTGGAAATCATGCGGGGCTGCCCTAACGGCTGCCGGTTTTGTCATGCGGGATACTGGTACCGGCCCATGCGCCAGAAAAGCGCCGCAACCATACAACAGGAAGTCGCTTCCTTTATTACCCAGGGCGGTTACCGGGAAATCAGCCTTTCTTCTCTTTCAACCGGTGATTTCAGCCACCTTAATGCACTGGTCGATTCCTTAAATCAAACCTACGCCGCCCAGCACATTTCCTTTCAACTCCCCTCTCTCAGAGTATCAACCTTTTCGCTGCCTCTGCTAAAAAAAATATCGGAAGTCCGCAAGAGCGGCCTTACCTTTGCGGTGGAAACCCCGGTCGATGCCTGGCAGCTTGCCATAAACAAGGAGGTTTCGCGCGATACGGTAAGCGCCATATTACAGGAGGCCCGGAAATATGGCTGGCGGGGGGCGAAGTTTTATTTTATGATCGGCCTTCCTGTGGGGCTTGATACGGTTACTACCGAAGAAGTGGAAATTGTCAATTTTATCCTGGAAATTGCCCGCCGGACCGGTATGCACTTCAATATCAACGTTGGAACCTTTGTCCCCAAGCCCCATACCCCCTATCAATGGGTGGCCCAAATTAATGAAGCCACCGCCCGTAAAAAACTTGAATATATCCGGCTCAAACTTAAATCCCTGGGCCATAAGGTGGGTATACAAGACCCCTTTGTTTCAATCATTGAAGGGTTGATAAGCCGGGGAAATGAACAGGTAGGGGAGATCATCGAGGAAGCCTATGCAAAAGGATGCCGTCTTGACGCCTGGAGCGAATTTTTACAAAAAGATATCTGGCATTCCCTGCTTGAAACCGCCACACCCCTGGTGCAGAAAATCACCGGCGCTCAAAGTCCCGATAGTCCCGTACCCTGGCATACTATCGATCCCGGCATTTCCTCCAGCTACCTCAAAAAGGAATTCTTCAAATCCGAATCAGGAGCCGTTACCGTACCATGTACCGTACCATCTCAAGAAGAACCCTGTGCTCATCCCTGCGGAATCTGCGATACTAACAACAAAATCATCGAAAACAGCATACAGCCTGGCAATCCAGAAACCGGTACGCCGGCCCCTGCGGCAGGGGAAACGGATCCTCCAAGGACATGGCGGATACTCTTTTCTTTTACCAAAAAGGGGAGTGTGGTTTTTCAGCCCCATTTAGCCCTGGTTGAACTATTCTCCATGGCCCTGACCCGGGCCGGGATTCCGGTCTCCTACTCGCAGGGCTTTAATCCCTTGCCAAGAATGGAAATTGCCGCCCCCTTGTCGATTGGTATTGATGCGGCGGCTGAAATGGCGGCCCTTGACACGGACATTTTTTTTGACAGCACCACCTTCAAACACAGGATAAATGCCGAGCTTCCCGAGGGAATACGCATCGGGGAAGCTATAAACATAGCCATACCCCTGGGGGTAAAAAAACACTCCCTGTCTTCGTTATTATGGGGATATTCCTATGAAAACAAGGATTCCTCCGATATTGGGGTTGATTACGTAAAAGCCGCTGATGAAAAAAAATACCGCCTGTCACGAATCGGACCGGAGGAGTCTGTTTTCGGATTGAAGCGGCTTTCCGTCCTCGCGAAGCATCCCCATGACCCGGAACAGGGCGAATCCTATTTTACGGTATACCGGGATATTTACCGTAATCACCACATTGAGTAGGATGCTATACGGTAAAGACTTTATATACATACAGATCCATCAATATGGTTTCAAGCCCGATACCGCTCGAACGGATGAGGATGTCATATTCCGCGGTCAGGGCAAGGCAGGAATCCACCGCCGCCGCATGGTACCGTCGGCTTGCCGCCGCATAATCCTTCCGGGCCTTGGAAGAGGCCAGCCCTATCTTCCTGAAGTCGGTGTCACCGGTGGTTCCCGATTCAACCAGCATGAGATAGTCCCGGAGTTTCCTGAAACACCAGGTAAGTCCTGCCAGGATGGTCAAGGGAGACTCCTTGGCCATAAGGAGGGTGTGGAGGGATTCAAGGCTTTTCGCAAGGTCCCCTTCGGCAATCCGGGAAAACAGGGTAAAGGCGGATTCTTCCCGGGTATGGGAAAGCCACTTTTCCACATCCCCGCCGGTAACCACTGCGTCTTTGCCCAAGAACAGCATGAGCCGGGAACATTCCCGCTTGAGGGCGTCGGTATTATTTTCCACCAGTTCCAGGAGGGTCTCGATGCCCTCTTCGCTGATCCGGTACCCGGTGCGCCTGAAAAAAGTAACCACCCATTCGTGTTTCCGGTTTTCAAAGAGTTCCCAGAAGATCCGCTTGGAACCAGCGGGAACCGGTGTTTCCAGCCCCTTCGCAAGGCTCGTTGCTTCGGATATGAGGATGAGGGTGGTATCTGGTTGAGGCGCGGCCATATATGCGGCGAGAGGTTCCACCTCCTCCTTTTTTTTGAGGACCTCGGCGTTTTTAATGAATATAAGCCGGGTATCCGCAAAGAGAGACCCGTTCCGTAATACCGAGACCATCTCTTGAACCGGGGTTTCCCCGGCATAAAAGGAGGTCTCCTCCGGGGCGCTCCCGGACTGCCGGGTTAACCCGCGCCGGATTTCACGAATCGCGTCCTGCTTCTCCCCAATTTCCGGCCCGAGAAAGAGCAAACAAGTTCCTTTAGCCATGATTAATAGGAACGGATGATGGTGGCCAAGCGCCCCAGGACCCGAAGATCCCGGGTGCAATAGATGGGTGCATACCGGGGATTCTCAGCCTGCAACCGGATCCGGCTGCGTTCCCGAAAGAACCGCTTCAGGGTTACCCGGCCCGCTAACTGGACCACCGCGATGGTTCCGCTCCGTACTACCTCCTGCCTTTCGACAATCGCCATATCACCGTCCATGATACCCGCGCCCTCCATGGAATCCCCCCGGACCTTCAGGGCGAAATACGCGCCAGGATTTTTCAGCAGAGAACGATGGACCTTCACCGAGCCATCCCAGTTTTCCTCAGCCATGATGGGCCGCCCTGCGGCAACGGTTCCCAGGAGGGGAATTTCAGCAATAGCCCCGCCGGCAATGCCAACATCCCCGTATCTAAGGATCTCCAGGGTTCTCGGACGGTTATCCTCCTGCTTCAGCGCTCCCTTTCTTTTCAGGGCCAGGATATGATCATAAGCCCCTTTGACGGAAATGGAAAAATCCTCTGCTATTTCCCGGATCGTGGGAGCATACCCATGATTCCCCAGGTACTCCGCGATGAAGACCAATACTTCCCGCTGTCGCGGGGTCAGTGCTTTCTGGGTTGGTACGTTCATCGATCGGTCCTTATGCCGTATTTTCGTAACTTGGCGTGAAGATTACTGGGATAGATACCAATCGCCTCTGCAGTGCGGGATATGATACCCTCATGCTTGGAAAACTGGAATTCCAGATACTGTTTTTCAAAGGATTCTTTTGCATCAGTATAGCTCAAATCCATAATATCTGAAAAAGTCCCGGAAGGGGACGTTTTTTTTTGGTTCCCCGGGGCCCCGGGATTCTGTTGTAAGAGGTCCAGGATCGCCTGTTCCCCGATACGGTCCCCCTGGTGCATTACCAGGATGCGTTCCGCCAGGTTTTTAAGTTCCCGGACGTTCCCCGGCCACCCATAAGCGTCCAAGACCCGCAAAGCCCCGGGGTCAAAGGTTATTTTTTCCGTGCGCAGGGTTTCCGCGCCGATCTCCTTGAGGAAATGATGCAAGAGGAGCGGCACGTCGCCGGACCGTTCCCGGAGGGACGGTATATGAATGGGAATGACGTTGAGCCTGAAAAACAGGTCCTGCCTGAAGCGGCCCGCGACACAGGCTTCCCCCAGGTTCTTGTTGGTGGCCGCCACGATGCGGACATCGATATCCACGGTTTTTTCTCCTCCGACCCGTTCTATCTTTTGTTCCTGAATCGCCCGGAGCACCTTGGCCTGGGCGGTCAGGGACATATCCCCGATTTCATCCAGGAAGAGGGTTCCCTCGCTGGCCATTTCAAAGCGACCCTTCCGGCTTGAAATAGCATCGGTAAAAGCCCCCTTTTCGTGGCCAAAGAGTTCGCTTTCGATGAGGGAATCGGGAATCGCGGCGCAGTTGACCTCCACAAAGGCTTTCCCAGCCCGGGAAGACCCCTCGTGGATGGCCCGGGCAACGAGTTCCTTCCCCGTACCATTCTCCCCGGTGATGAGAATCCGGGCGTCACTGGCGGCGGCCTGTTTGATCAAAGTCCGGACCCGCTCTATTTCCTCACCGGCGCCGATTAATGGTTCCTTGGGGAGACCAACGTTTTTTTTCAGGTCCTGGTTTTCTTCCCGCAGCTTCTGTAGGGTAAGGGCATTACGGCATACGGTCAGTACCTTATCCAGGGACAGGGGCTTTTCCAGGAAATCAAAGGCCCCACGCTTCACCGCCCGTACCGCCATGTCCACGTTGGCATGACCGGAAATGACCACCACCTCAAGTTGGGGCCAGCCGCTTCGGATCCGTTCCAGCGCCTCCATGCCCCCCATTTTGGGGAGCAACACATCAAGAAAGACCAGGCTCACCGATTCTTGGCTTAACATTTCAAGTCCCAGAACCGCATCTTCCGCAGTACGGGCCAGGTACCCTTCGTCCTCCAGGATCGCCGCAAGGGTTTTCCGTATCCCCGGTTCGTCATCAATGATAAGGATGCTACTCATGCTTCCTGATTTCCCCCTCCCGAAGGGATCGGCTCCGCTGGTGATACTACTTGGGGTGCTAATGCCTCACTCGGTAACTCGATCGGTAAATCGATAAAAAAGGTCGTTCCCATCCCTTCCGCCGAATTGAACCAGATGGTTCCCCCGTGGTCATGCACAATCCGTTCCACAATGGGCAGTCCCAAGCCAGTCCCGGATTCCTTGGTCGTAAAATAAGGGGTAAAAATCCGGGAACCTTCCTCTTTGGTCATACCCTTACCGCTATCCTGGATACTCAGTCTACAATAGTGGTTCTCCCATTTTTTGACAAGATCAGTCCGAATTTCCATAGAACCTTTCCCGTTCATGGCGTCGATCCCGTTGATGATGAGGTTGGTCAGTATCTGGGAAAGGCGGTGTCGATCAACTTTTATTAAAACGCCTGCTTTGATGTGCTCAAGGTTGAATTGTACCTCCGGATAGGAGGTACGGTAGAGAGTAATGAGTTCTTCCGCCAGCTCCCACAGCAGGGTCCGCGATTGGGAAGGCTCCGTGGGCCGGGAAAGGGTTCTGAATTCGGTCAGCAGGGTAGCAAGCCCCTCGGTTTCCTGGATAATGGCCAACATGGAACTTTCCAGGATTTCACCGACCTGTTCCGGTTGGTTCCGCCAGCGCCGGAGGACCCGTTCCGCGGAAAGTTTGATGGGGGTCAGGGGATTTTTTATCTCATGGGCAAGCTGCTGGGCCATGCTCTGCCAGATGGATATTTTTTCCGCCTTAACCAGGGAGGCTTGAGATTGCTCAAGATTCCGAACCATCATATCGAAAGAACGGATTAATCGTCCCAGTTCATCTCCATGGCGGGCCATAATACGAATAGAAAAATCCCCTTCCGCTACCCGCTGGGTCGCGTCGGTAAGGGCCACGATGGGCTGGGTTACCTGGCCGGTAAAGGATATGGCAATGATGATGGTCATGAGGAACGCTGGTAAGAAAAATACCCCATAATAAAACAGGACCAGGAACCGGAGATTGATCCGCAGGGAATTGATTGTTTCAAGACGTTCCCGGCTCATTTCCATGGTGGTACGCACCGCGTCAAAGTCCACCCCCAGGCTACAGCTAATCAGGCGTAGCACCCGTTCTGCAGGGTACCGGATGTACCGGATGATGTCCGTATCCCGGGGCATTTCCCGGGATACAAAGCCCTGCTGGAAGCTCGGGGGGGTGGTGAACTGCTGGTCCGCAGTGCCGAGGAAACCCACGCTTACCCAGGTCCCATCCTCCTGTAACGTGAAATCCTGGATACCGATGACCACTTCGGGCAAGTCCGCCGTACCGGCTCCACCTTCCCTGCCCTGAGCCGCCATCAGGACATCGAAATCAGTTTCCCGTACCAGGGTTTCAAGCTTTTCCAGACGCAGGGAATAAACATCCACGGCGAATTCCTGGGCATGGTTCATGGCGGTATTCACATCAATGGTTTTCCAGAAGGATACCACTTTGATAAGCGCCTGGATAGTGAGGATGGTAAGCGGTACGGAAGTGAAGATAACAATGAGGGTAAAGTAGCCCAGCAGCCGGATCTGAAACCTGCTTCCGGGTCGTGTGGCGATAAGGTCCCGGACCAGGTTTACCACGGAAACGACGAGAAACACCAGGAGGACCCCGGGAATGGTAAAGAATATGACTAAGTCCAGGATCTCAGGAATATAGCTTCCCTGGAGGATTTCGGAAAAAAAAATCCCCGCAAACAGGATGATCACTATACAGAGGATGCAATAAATGAGCACCAACCCCGGGACATTAATGATGGAATGGTGTGAATGGGTCCGTAGGGTCTTCATTCCTCTTCAAATTTAGATTGAAAAAGCCGGACAATGGTTTCCACTGCTTCCTGTTCTCCTTCCCCTTCGGCAATGATCTTGATGGGAGTCCCGTAAGCCGCCCCCAAAGTAATGACCCCCATGATGGATTTCCCATTGATCCGATCCCGGCCCTTTTCCAGGTAAATAGTACATTTAAATTCTTTTGATGCCTGTACCAGCATTGCCGCTGGACGGGCGTGAATTCCGGCTCGGTTGGATACGATTACTATCTGTTCTACCATAATATCACCCTATTTATTGATTTATTTTATCATAGCTATTACATGCTTTTTTATATAATATCTTCCATACCAAAATATACCGAACGTTCACTGCCGCTTTCAATCCATTTCATGATATTCTGATTAAATTCCCGTGCCGCGTTATACCCCATCTTCTTGAGTCGTTCGTTCATGGCGGCGGTTTCTATGATGATAGGGATGTTACGACCTGGTTTGACTGGAATTTCCAGCTTCGGAATACTGACCCCCAAAAATTCCATGTATTTTTCTTCTATCCCCAACCGATCATAGGTTTTTTTGGCATCCCATTCTTCCAGGATCACCACCAGTTGAATGTGCTTTTGCGCTCTGATGGCCCCGACCCCAAAGAGATGGGTAACATTGATGATCCCCAGCCCCCGGATCTCCACATGATGGCCGATAATCTTATTGCTCCCGGTACCCATGAGGACATTACCGTTGACGCAGTGCATATCCACCACATCATCCGCGACCAGCCGGTGCCCGTGTTTGATGAGTTCCAGGGCGGTTTCGCTTTTTCCCACCCCCGAATCCCCCATGATGAGGATCCCCAGGCCATAGACCTCCACCAAAACGCCGTGTACGCTCTGCCGGGGCGCAAAGATATCCGAAAGGATCCGGATAAGACGAATGTGAAATTCCGTTGTGCTCAGGTCGGTCTGGAGCAGGGGACACCGGGCTTTCTCAGCCTCTTCAAAGAAGCCCCGGTCAGGACTGAGGCTATGGCTAAAGATACAACAAGGGATAGGATAGGTGAACATGTGCTTAATGGTTTCGATTTCCTCTTCCTCTGCCAGCTTCCGGAGGTACGAAACCTCCCCCCGGCCAAACAACTGGATCCGCTGATAGGCAAAGGAATCGTAAAACCCTGATAAGGCAAGCCCTGGCCGGTTGATGTCTGGAATGGTGATTTCCCGGGTAAGCCCCTTCCTGCCCCCAATACAGCGGAGGTTCAGTGAATTGTGTTCCTTAAAATCAATGTCAATCAGATCCAACACGGTAAAACTTTTTTCAGGCATATCACTATCATAACCTAAAGCATAAAGTCATGCAATGTGTTGTCAGATAATCAAAAAATTAGTATGATACAGTGATAATGAAGCTGCTGATACTCCCTCCCCCCAAAAGAATCCCCGGGCCGTCTCCATACACAGGCCAAGGGGCTATTTTCCTCTGCGCCCTGTTCTGGAGTACCTCAGGGCTTTTTATCAAACTGGTAAGCTGGCATCCGGTCACTATCGCTGCTTCCCGGAGTTTTATCGCGGCCCTGTTTTTGCTGGGGATACGGCTGCTGTTCCCCCGGCGCGGGGGTGGCAAAAGCAGGCCCCGGGCGGTATTAGCCGGCGGACTCGCCTACGCCGCCACCATGCTGGCCTTCGTGATTGCCAATAAACTCACCGCTTCGGCGAATGCCATTTTATTGCAGTACAGCGCCCCGGTTTGGGCGGCCCTGATCGGCTGGGCCTTGATCCGGGAAAAGCCCCGTGGGGAGCATTGGGGCGCCTTGATCATGGTCATGGGCGGCCTTTTACTCTTTTTTAAAGACGGACTCACCGGCGGCTCGGCATTGGGGAACGGCATTGCCCTGCTTTCAGGGGTCTTTTTCGGCGCCAATTCGGTATTTATGCGGATGCAGAAAGACGGGAACCCCGCGGATTCTATGCTCCTGGCCCACCTCATCTGCACCGCCATTGGCATACCTTTTTTCTTTTTCTTTCCCCCGGCTTTGACGGTATCCAGCCTATCCGCCATCCTCTTCATGGGCATCATCCAAATCGGGTGTGCTTCCCTGCTTTTTTCTTACGGAATCAAACGGGTTACCGCCATACAGGCCATGCTTACCGCCATGGCCGAACCAATCCTCAATCCTGTATGGGTATTCGCCGTAACCGGGGAAAAGCCCGCGTCTTCCGCCCTGCTGGGCGGGAGCATCATCGTGGCGGCAGTGATGGTTTCCTCATTAATAAGTACCCTGCGCCAGCGGTAGAACGCATGGGCACGCCTTGGCGCTCTAT
>JAITNP010000181.1 GCA_031290455.1 Treponema sp.
GTATTAGGTATATCACATTAGTTTTTGTTTGTCCATATATATGTTGAAAAAAAATCGAAAAAACCTTATTTTTTTTAACTGCCTATTAACTTGACAAAGGTGCAGTTTATATCCGGTCCAGAACTGGGTATTCCCATGACTGTTTTTCTTGCAGCCATGAGCACATGCCGTATGGAGAAATGTCTTGTGTTCATTACTCAAGTATGCTTCAAAAACATCCTGCACATTATAAGAAATATCCAGGAGCCCTTGCGCTCCTCCTATGATTTCTGCTATAGTTTTCATAACGAGAGCCTCCTTGTGTTGGTCTGTTATCAATTCCAATCTTACAAGATTCCTCTCGTTTTTTCTATACCCCCTCTTAGTCGATTTTAGCTATTTTACGGGGTTTTGGGAAAGGCTCTATAGTGTATTTTTTGAGAATTTGCGACGCTCAAGTTAATAACAATTCGCGTTAAGTCGGGTAATTCGATGACTTTTTATCCCGTCCACCCTAAACCCCCTGCCTTTAGGCCTAACCTTGCCCCACAACTTTGTTTTCGGTTCTGTGTCTTGAAATGTCTGCTGATGGCGCGTGAGATGGGGCACCAAATTTGATACCCCCTTACATAACGCCGCCATCGTTTCCTCGAAGAAAAGCACGGTTCCCGGTAACCTTTGCGTAACTTGATACATACGTAATGATGAGGTATACTCTTGATACAGATGCATACCGTTTTAAACATCATCTCCGAAGCAATCCATACCAGGTCCAGTCGTTTCGTGTTTCCTTCCGAAACGGCTGCTTCCCGTTGGGCGTGGAAAACATGCGGCCTCACTGGGGTCAGGTCCGTTGCCCTGAACCGTTTTCTTTCCTGGGACCGGTTTAAGGAACAGGTTATCCGGGCCAGGGTGCAGGATACAGAGCCGGTATCCCCAGGGGTGAGGAAACTCTTCGTAGAGACCCTGGTCAGGAAAAACGCACGGGCCGCTCAATCCGCCAAGGCTGGCCAGGGTGTAAGCTCTCAGACGGGAAGCCCGAACCAGGAAGTCTTGCCGGATAGTTCTGTTGCTGCGCTTCCCTTCCGTGCGCTCATCCCCGTACAGTTTGCTGAAGAAGGGACCATCTTCGCTGGACAAATCGCGGCCATCCTCCCTTCCCTCAGCCTTTTGAAAACACGCCAGGAAGCTACTGCCTACCTCCCCGACGAGGAGGACCGAGATTTTGCGATCCTGGAACGGGAATACGCCGAATTTCTTAAGCGCCATGGTCTGTTTGAGCCATCCTGGGAAAGGCCGCTCTTGGGGGATACTGCCTATCATTATTACCTTTTTTTTCCCGAGGCCATCAAGGACTTTACCGAATACGAGGCGATACTCCGGGCCGCGCCGGCCATACATCTAGTCAACATAGCCGCAACCAAGCCTCCGGCTCCCCTCTCGTGCTACGATTCTTCCCGGGGGGAGATTCGGGCCACGGTCCTGGAGATCCGCAGGCTCCATGCAGCGGCAGGGATACCCTATGAGGATATGGCCATCAGCGTGCCGGACCTCGAAGCACTGGAACCATATATGGTGCGGGAATTATCCCTGTACAATATTCCGGTACACTGCCGGTTGGGACAGCCCCTGGCGGACCATGGGACCGGAAGGCTTTTCCCCCTTATCCAAAACTGCGTGGACCATAACTTTTCATTTACCGCCCTCAAATCCCTGGTTCTCAACGAGCGCCTCCCTTGGGCTTATCCGGTATTAAACCGAGGGTTAATCGAATTTGGCATTAAAAACAACTGCGTATCTGCCTACCATGAAAAGGACCGCATGGTTGATGTCTGGACCGAGGCCTTCCGTACCAGTCCCCGGGAAGAACGGTTGCGCCAATATTATGAAGCCTTAAAGAGCGCCCTGATTGCTATCACCACGTCCCGGAATTTTACCGAAATCCGCACCCGGTACCTTGCCTTCCGGGGCCGAACCTGGGAGCGCTCCGGGGATACCCCTGCGAAGGAAGCGGTCGAGGACCGCAAGCCGGACACGGCGGTATCTTATGACCGTGCCCCGGGGTTCTTTTCCCGGGATAACTGTTCTGTTGAGGGAGACGAGGTCCTTGCCCGGTGTATGGAGGAACTCTCCACCCTGGTTCAGCTTGAAGAGGATTATCCTGATTGTATCCCGGCATTGCCCTTCAGCTTTTATCGGTCGGTTTTACAAGAGAAACGCTATGTGCCTGCTCCAGAAGGACCGGGGGTGCATCTTTTTCCTTACCAGGAGGCTGCTGCCGCGCCCTTTGCCTGCCACTTTGTGCTCAACGCGTCCCAAGATGCCGCCACGGTACTGTACCAACCCCTCAAGTTCCTGCGGCAAGACAAGCGGAAGCGGCTGGGCATCACCGACATTGATGCTTCAGCTGTTTTCTTCCGATTATACCAGCTTGAGGTTCCGGGAACGGTTACACCTTATACCCGGATAAGCGCCTCGGCAGAAACCTTTTCCGGCTGGGCTATTCCCCACAGTTTTTTCTCCGGCAACAAGCTGGACGCTCCTGCACTGCCGCCAGATCCCTTTGTTTTGGAACGGGACTGGTGGGCTGCCGGGGGAAGTGTCTCAAAGGGTATGGCCGGGAAAACCGGTGCTGCGGTGCAATTTCCACCCCGGCTTTTTTCGATCCAACATGCCGGCTTTGACCGCTGGCGGACCATCCTGGGTGGCTCCTCGGCAGCACCATTCAATCTCCTTAAAACCCCCTTCCCCCCCGATGGATATTATGCCCAGATCGTGAACGAACGAATTACCCTGAAGCAACGCCGCGCCCTCCCGGATAATCACTCCTCACTCCTCCTCAAGGTTTCCGCCACGGACATGAACAACTTTTTCAAGTGCCCCGCCCTTTGGTTTTACCGGAAAATTTGCGGCCTCGCCGTGTTTTCCCTGGAAGCGAAACTGTTGGACGATACCTCCTTGGGGAATCTCTATCATGAAATATTGCGGAAACTGTTTACCCACATCCGTGTCGAAGGAGGGTACTTTAATCCTAAACGGCTACAGGACTATGGTTCCTGGATACGGCAGCATACTGACGAGGCCGCGCACCAGTACTCTGCCTTTCAGGGGCCATTGGCAGTGCCCCTCCTGGTTTCCCAATCCGCAGCGATTGCCAAAAGGCTTTTACTGCTCTTAAAAACTGAGGTTAAATATTTTGCCGGGTTTTCTGTGGGGGGGCTGGAATTGGCGCTGGAATTGATCCAGGAGGGGGTACTGCTCAATGGGAAACTTGATAGAGTTTCAGTTTCTCCTGATGACGAGCCGTGCATCATTGATTATAAAACCGGACTCACGCCAACCCAAAGGGCGAGTATTGAAACAGCGGACTCCCCGCTGACGGATTTTCAGATACCCATGTACATCAAATTATATGAAGAAAAAACCGGGGTTACCGTGGGAGGGGCCTTTTTCATGAGCATCAATAACCATGACATCACCGCCGTGGTGGGATCCCCGCGGGGGAAAAGGGGCCTTTCCCGGGAAGCATACCAGCCGACCCTGGATGCCCTTGAGACCTACCTGGGGCGCTTTGATCAGGCCCTCGGGGGATTGGACTTCTCCTCTAAAGAGATTCGGTTTACGAATTGCCTCAGCTGTGATTATAAAAACATCTGCCGAACCACCTTTTCACTCAACGCCGATACTTCCGGCGAAACTGCCCATGGAGGGGAGGGCGCTCATGTCTTGTGAACTCATACTTGCGGAATTAGATACGGAACAGCGGAAAGCCGCAACCACTCAGGTCAATGCGGTAGTTGCCGCCGGAGCAGGGTCGGGGAAGACCAAGGTTTTAGCCGCCCGGTATGCCTGGCTCATCATGGAGCAGGGGTACCAGGTGGAGGAGATTCTCACCCTCACCTTTACCAATAAGGCGGTGAGTGAAATGTACAGCCGCATCCATGGGCTTCTGGCCGCACAACGGGATAATCAGCAGGCTCAGGAGGCGGTGGCGAATTTTCATAAAGCAAAGATTTCCACCCTGGATTCCTTCTGCGCTACCATTGCCCGTACCGCCGCCCCCCGTTACGGGATTAGCCCGGATTTTAAGAGCGATAACCTGGCGGTCAGGGATATGGCCCGGGAAGCGAGCCTGCCCTTTGTGCTGGATCACCGGGACAATCCCGCACTCCAAGGGCTTATGGCGGACAGGAAAATTAAAATCGTGGCGGAAGAACTCTTTGCCGAAACCGTGCTTGAATACAGCTCCATAAGCAACCCCCTGGATTTCCAGGCCTTCATGGATAATCAGGGCAGGGAACTCCTTGCACAGTGGGAGACCAAAACCCAGGGGATGGAACTGCTTGTGGAGACCATCACCCAGGAGCTGATGCAGGTAACCAAAAAAAACAGCAAGTTATACGGCAATTTGGGGGATATCTTGAAGACCCCCATGCCTCCGGCTCCTGATATCAGGCCCCTGCTGGAAAAGAGCGGCTTTTGTTTCGGGCCGGCGGTACAAGGCGCTTCCAGGCCCTGGGATGAAGGGGCGATACGGCGGCACATCGCCGGGTATTTTGACTGGCTTTTTACGTTAAAATCCGTGAGCCTCAGCGGGAACCATTCCGGTGAGTTTACCATCATCAAGGAATGTTTACGGGAACTCAAGGATACCCGCTACGGGGAACTGGAATCCATCGCCAATATGGTCCTTCAGGCCGATAGTATTGCCGCCATATTTCCGTTGGTCGATGCCTTTCAGCGCCAATGCAATCAGCAGAAACGGGAGCGGGGCCTGTTAACCTTCAATGATATAAGTCATCTCGCGGTGGATGCCCTGGCCCGGTATCCTGATATCCGGCAAGTCTATAAAGATGCAATTCGGGCCATCATGATCGATGAGTTTCAGGACAATAACGGTCTTCAGCGGGATTTGATTTTTCTCCTTGCCGAGCAATCGGACCGGAATGCGCCGGGACTCCCCCGGTCGGCGGAACTCTGTTCCGGTAAGGTGTTCTTTGTGGGGGATGAAAAACAGTCGATCTACCGGTTTCGGGGCGCCGATGTGTCGGTGTTCCGGGGGCTTGCTGAAACCCTCCCGTCCGGTTCCGGCGGGGACAACCTGGACTTGATCCGCAATTACCGGTCAAAGCCCATCCTCATTGCGGCCTTTAACCAGCTATTCGGCGGTATTCCCCTAGGGGCAATGTCCGATGACGCATCCCGTGACTCCGCATCAGGGATACCCCCGAGGTATCCCGGCGTATTTCCGCCGGCGAGCAATAGCGCTGCGGATTTTGAGGCCCGCTATTCCCCGGTGTACTCCCCCCGGGCCATTGATCCCCAGGACCTGGAGGATCCGCCGGTCTATTTTTGTTTTCTTGATGAAGACCGGCTGCCCCAAGATGATCCCCAGGGACTTTCCACCTATGAGCTTGAGGCGGCTTTCATCGCCTCCAAGATTCGGGAACTGATCGATACAGGATATTCCGTACCGCACCGGGGTGGGGGGAGCCGGCCCTGTACCCACGGCGATTTTGCGGTGCTGCAGCGTTCTTATTCCCATCAACATTCCCTGGAAAAACAATTTAAGGATTTCGGTATCCCCTACAACGCGGACCGGCCCACCGGACTTTTCAGTGACGCCCCTATCAACGATATCTACAACTTCCTGCGGCTCCTGGTGTACCCCGATGATCGTATTGCCTACGCCGCCCTTATCCGTTCCCCCTTCATGCGCCTGAGCGATTTAACCTTGTCGGTGTGTATGCTGAACGACGGGGGGGAGCCTTTTGATGCGGCCCAGGAAGACCAAATCCCCCCGGGGGAACGGGAACGGTACCGGCAGGGGCGGGTACGGTACGAGGCGTTGGCGAAAGATGCCCGTGTCCTGCCGATTACCCGGCTCTTAACCAAGTTCTGGTATGATGAGGGGTATCGGTACGAAACGGTCTGGTCCCCGGGTTCCCAGATCTACGCTGAACTCTTCGACCTCTTTTTTGAGCTTGCCCGGGACATTGACCGCCGGGGAAAGACCCTGGCGGACTTTCTCGATTACCTGGAGGACCTCATCAACCAGGAGGAACGCCCGGATGATCTGGCGATTCCTGCGGAACGGGAACCGGGGGTGCGGATCATGTCCATCCACAAGAGCAAGGGCCTCGAATTCCCGGTGGTCTTCGTGTACTGCTGCGGTGCAGGGGGGAAACCTGAAACCAATACCAGTGCGGTCTACTTTAGCGAAACCTGGGGAGTTACCCTTAATCTGCCTCAGGCAGCAGAGCTTCCCTCGAGCAGTGGCAATTATTTTTTCAATCTCCAGCGGGAGGAGGAAGAACGGAAACGGATCGCCGAACTGCGCCGGCTCCTCTATGTGGCCATGACCCGTGCGGAAAGCGCCCTCTTTGTAAGCGCCACCCTTCCACCCCAGACCCAGTTGGAAAAGAAAACCGAAAACCTAGAAACTGAGGAATATACCGAAGCCCTTATCTGGAAACGGCTGGTTCAATTGCGGGAAAAAAAGAAGGAACATATTTCCAGTTTTCTCGATCTCCTGCTTCCGGTGCTGGTTCCCTGGGAAGGGGAGCAGGGGCCTTTTTCAATCCGGGTAATCCCGGCATGGTCCCGGCAGGAACTGCATGGAATCCGCACCCGCGCCCAAGGCGCGGATGGTTATGAAACCCAGCGCCTTTCCATGAAGCAGGCGGCAGCGGCGGCTGCCCCCTTCTACGCGGGGGCCGCCATTATCACCACCCCCCAAGGGATTCCTGACCGTATCCCTGCGAGCAGCCTGCACTATGGGACCTGGAGCAGGGATGAAGCCGGCGCCGTTGAGGCCGACAGGATTGACCTGATGCTTGAGTCTGCGGGGCTTGAGTCCGCGGATTTCGGCACCATTGTTCATAGTTTTCTGGATGCCCGGTTTAACGGAAGAAAACCCTGTATCCCATCGCGGATATTAGCCCGGTTACGGGAAAAGGATGTTTCCATGATCGGGGAAGCGGCCCAAACCATGGCGGAAAGGTTTTTCAATTCCGAACTCGGCAGGCGCAGTATGGCCGCCTCATACCGGGAAACGGAATTCCCTATCCTAACCAGGGTTCAATCCCTGCAATTCGATAGGCGGAACATCACCATCACCGGTCAAATCGATCTGCTCTTTGAATCAACCGGAACCTCCCAGGCATCGGCAATCCATGTGGTGGACTTTAAGACCGACCATGAAGAAGAACCCCGCCGCCATTTCGGACAGCTCGCGGTCTATGAGCGGGCAATAGCGGACATATTCGGCAAACCCGTCCATTCCTGGCTCTTCTATCTCCGCAGCGGGAATGTGGTGGAGCTTACCCCCTACCTCAAAGCGGTAGACATCGAAAAGCTGGTTGCCCCCTGAGGTTTCAATCGTAGGAGGTGATCAGCACAGTATGCTCAGGTATCAGGAGGGAGCAATCAACCGGCAGCGCTTATCTCGCTTTCCTTGGCTAGATTTCGCATCCACCGTTCCTTTTTAAAAAAATGCCGGGCCACAAAGTATTTGGCTATGTCGGAAATTTTCAAGATAGCGAACATCGTTACCGGTTCCAGAGCAGTACAGAAGGCCAGGATGAAGGCCCCGGGAACAAAAAGCAGGGTGTTCACCGAGACATCAGCGTACATACCCATGGCAGTGTCTCCCCCGGCACGGCTTATGGCAAACTGAGCGTTGAGCAAACACCACAAGGGAAGATATATCAGAATGACGTACACCAGCCCCATGCTGATGCTCCGAGCCGCCAGGGTAAGATTGGTAAACACCAGGGGAATGAGCGCCGTGGAAGCGGCGGCTCCCAGGACGGCGATGATAACCCCGGCGACCACGGAACCGGATTTGATCCACTCCGCCCTGACCCGGGCCACTTCCAGTTTTCCCGCTCCAAGGCTCCCCCCAACAATGACCGCGGCGGTGGTCCAGATCCCGCCGAAAAGCAGGAAGAAAATATTCGCGATGGTCCAGCCTGCGGCCATACCCGCCACCACCTCTGCCCCGCCCCGGCCATTGTACAGGGCGGTCATGATGGTTTCGGAGCTGATCCAGGAAGCCTCAGAAAGAAATATCATCCCTGATTTGGAGAGGATGGTCTTAATCAGCTTTTTATGGATCATGCCTATATGGTTGAAGGCCACGAAAAAAGGGGCGTTCCGCCGCCTGACATAGATGAGAAAGAGGATCACCTCGAAAGACCGCGCGATGATGGTGGAGATGGCCGCGCCGGATACCTCAAGCCGGGGAGCGCCCAGGTTTCCGTAAATCAGGAGCCAGTTTCCGGCGGTGTTTACCAGGGTCGCGGCAGCGGAAATAACCAGGGGAATGTTCGGCTCCCCGATTTCCCGAAAGGAGGTGCCGATGGCCGAAGAAATCGCGATGGATACCAAGGTAAAGGAGGTGAACCTGAGATATACCCTGCCGATGGCAACGATTTCTTCCTGGGCGGCGTTGCCCATGGTCATGACCTTAAGCATCCCCTCAGGAATGGTCCAGTAGAGGATCCAATAGAGGATCGATACGGATAGGGTAAAGATCACCTTGAACCGGTAGGCGTGTTTCATTCCTGCACCATCGCCGGCTCCCTTAAACTGGGCGAGATAGATTCCCCCGGCTCCACAAACCGTATTGACAATGACGATAAAGACAAAATTGATTTGGTTTGATACATTGACCGCAGCCATATTGATATCTCCCAGGCCGGCAACCATGAAATTATCGATCAGGGAGACCATGCTCATGATGAGTTGCTGAAGCATGACAGGCAAGGCGATACTCAAGGCCTCGCGATAAAAGCTGAACGGCCCGAGATGTTTTATGGGTAAGAGCATACCGGTACTCTTTACCTTTTTGTAGTATGTGTCAATGCTCTTCAAGCAATCAAGCAATCAATGGCTCTCAAACCCTTGTTCAAGTATCCCCCCTTGAATATAATAGACGACAATACTATGAAAGAACTTTCCATGCCGAATCCCTTTGGGGCGCCGATATACTACCTCGAAACTGTTTCCAGTACCATGGAGGAGTCCCGGGCCTTGGCGCTGCGAGGCGAGCCCCATGGAACGGTCATTACCGCCGATTTTCAGGAACAGGGCCGGGGCCGGACCACGGGGCGTTCATGGAAGGGCGAGCGGGGGAAAAATCTGTTTTTTACCATACTCTTAGGGTACCCCGATTTTTCCGCCATTCCCAAGGCGCTTACCTTGAGAACCGGGCTTGCGGTTTCCTTGGCCATTGAGGATTTTATCGCGGATTTTATGGGGCGTTTTGACAACATACGGATTAAATGGCCCAACGATATCATGATTGGTTCAAAAAAGACCGCGGGAATCCTCACCGAAGGGGATGGGAAAACCGTATATATCGGCATTGGGGTGAATGTGGCTCAGACCGAATTCCCCATAGGCTTACAGGCCAAAGCCACCAGTATCGCCTTGGCCTTGGCCTCCGGGGACCTGTCTACCAGTGGTGATCCGCTGCCTTCTCCGGGGGACCGATTCCTCCTGCTTGAAAAAATACTGTTCCGGCTGTTCCAGGAACTAAGTCTCCCGGAAAAAGCAGATGAATCCCTCCCCTGGCGGATACGAGTTGAAGAACGGCTCTACATGAAAGACCGGCGCGTATGCTTTATCCCCGGGGGGGCTGATTCGGGGGCGCTGGTGGAAGGAAGGCTGGCAGGTATTGGTCCTGAGGGGGAACTACTCATCCTGCGGAATGGCGAAACTGAGGCGGCTGCTTATATTACCGGGGAATTGGATATCATAAAGGAGAGGCCATGATTGTCCTCAAAGGAATAGCAAAGCAATACGCCGCAGTAGCCGCCCTCCAGGATGTGGAGGTAACGGTCCCTGATGGAAGTATATACGGGATTATCGGGAGAAGCGGCGCCGGAAAATCGACCCTGCTGAGGATCATGAGCCTGTTGGAGGTTCCTGACCGCGGCGCGGTATACTACGGTAATGAGCGGGTGGATACCCTGACCGGCAGGGAACTGTTGCTGAAAAGGCGGAAGATGGGCATGATATTTCAGAATTTCAACCTCCTGGGGTCCCGGAATGTGGCGAGTAATATCAGCTACCCGCTGGAAATCGCCAACGTACCTAAGAAACAGATCGAGAAACGGGTTGATGAGCTTTTGGAACTGGTGGCCATAAGGGATAAGCGTACCGCCCGGTTACGGGAACTTTCCGGGGGACAGAAACAGCGGGTCGCCATAGCCAGGGCCTTGGCGGCAAACCCGGAGGTTCTCTTCTGCGACGAGGCCACCAGCGCCCTGGACCCCCAAACTACCCGGTCCATCCTGGCCCTTATCAAGGAACTCCACGACCGCTTATCGATTACGGTGGTGCTTATTACCCACCAGATGGCGGTTATCCGGGCTGTGTGTGAGGAAGTGGCGGTGCTGGATGAAGGCCGCATCGTGGAACGGGGCACCATTCAAGCGGTGTTTGACTCCCCCCAGACCACAGCGGCCAAGGAGCTGGTCCATGGATAATATCATAGCGCTCCTGGGCATGCTCCCCCAATCAACCATGGAAACCCTCTACATGACCTTGATGGCCACTGTTTTTGCCTGTATCCTCGGCTTCCCCCTGGGGACCTACCTCTACAGCACGTCCCCTGCGGGGCTTACCCCCAAAAGGATCCTCTACAACGTGCTTTCCCGGGTTGTCAACCTGTTCCGGTCCTTGCCCTTCATCATCTTGATGATCCTCCTCATTCCCCTATCCCGGCTTATCATCAGGACCAGCATCGGCCCGACCGCCGTCATCATTCCCCTTTCCATTGCGGCGGCCCCCTTTGTGGCGCGGATCGTCGAATCCGCCCTTTCGGAGGTAGATAGCGGGGTTATAACCGCGGCCCGGGCCATGGGTTCGACCAATTTTCAGCTTATCCGGAAGGTCCTCATCCCCGAAGCCCTGCCTTCCCTTATTTCAGGACTGGCCCTGACCATCATCAATCTCATCGGGTATTCCGCCATGGCCGGCGCCATTGGGGGCGGGGGCCTGGGGGACCTGGCCATACGCTACGGGTATTACCGCTTCCGCATGGATGTAACCATCGCGGCGGTCATCGTCATCCTTATCCTGGTGGAAGCGGTACAGCTTGCAGGTACTGCGGTGAGCCGCAGCTTATTGTCCAAAAGATGATATTTGGAGCATGGGAGTATCCAGGAGGGTAGTACCATGCTCCAAGCCGGTTGCCATGGTTGCAGCCGGCCATTTTATCATAATTCTTTAGGAGGAATTATCATGAAGAAAACCATCGTAAGCCTGCTCATTGCCGGCGCTCTGGTAGTGGCCCTTAATCAGACCCTGGCTGCGTCCCCGAGACAGGACCCATCCAGGTCCGCCTCGCTGTTAACTGTTGGGGCGACCCCGGTTCCCCACGCGGAACTGCTCAACCTCGTGAAGGCCGATTTGGCCGCAGCGGGTATTGAGTTAAAGGTGGTGGAATTCACCGACTATGTGGCGCCGAACACGGCGCTTATTGCCGGAGACCTGGACGCCAATTTCTTCCAGCACATCCCCTACCTAGGGTCCAACGCCGAATGGGACCAGAAGCTGGCATCCGCCTTTGGGGTTCATGTGGAACCCCTGGGGCTTTATGCCTCGTCGGTTAAGAACGTTGCGGACCTGAAAGACGGGGCCGTCATCGCCATTCCCAACGATCCCACCAACGAGGGCCGGGCCTTGCTCCTGCTCCAATCCAAGGGCCTTATCACCCTTGCTGCCGACGCGGGCCTTACGGGAACCCCCCTCAAGATTACTGCCAATCCCCACAACTTCCGGTTCCGGGAACTTGAAGCTGCCCAGCTTCCCCGCTCCCTGGAAGACGTGGACGCCGCAGTTATCAACGGTAACTACGCCCTGGAAGCAGGACTTGACCCTGTCAAGGATTCCCTTATTCTGGAAGGAGCGGACTCCCCCTATGTCAATATCGTGGTAGTCAAGAAGGGCAATGAAAATGATCCCCGGATCCAGGCCCTGGCAAATGCCCTCCGTTCCCAGAAGGTAAAGGATTATATCAACAGCCATTGGAAGGGCAGCGTGGTGGCGGTGTTTTAAAGAAAGAATATCACTTTTATTTTGTCTGGTTCGGTGTTATGCTTAATGAACCATGAAAATTAAACGGACAATACGGATGAGCGCCTTGCTTGCGGCATTGGCGCTGGGGCCGTTCTGGGCGCTTCTTGCCCAGAGCGCGGATCAAGGCCGGGGGCTGGAGGTCCTGGGGAGTGATGGGAAACCCCTCACGAACTTTACGGGGTCCCACGCCCTGGTGATTGGGGAAAGCGTCTATACCAATGGGTGGGGGCGCCTGCCGGGGGTGCGGGAGGATACCCAGGCAATCAGGCAGCTCTTTATGGAGCAGGGGTTTTCCGTGGAAACCCTAGAAAACCTCAGCAGCAGGGACCTCAAGGCGGGGATAGCAGCCTTCTTCGACCAATACGGCTATGAACGGGATGTCCGGCTTATTGTGTATTACGCGGGCCACGGGCATACCTTAAAACTCGATACTACCCGTGATATGGGGTACATCGTGCCGGTGGACAGCCCCAACCCCCACAAGGATGAGCTGGGATTCAAGCGGACCGCCATTGCAATGGAACAGTTCAACACCTGGGCAACCCAGATTGAGAGCCGGCATGTGCTGCTCATCTTTGATAGCTGCTTTTCAGGGTCGGTCTTTGCCACCTCCCGTGCGTCCCCGGGGATCATCGACTATAAGATCGCCAATCCGGTGCGGCAGTTCATTTCCTCGGGCGCGGCGGACGAGACCGTGCCGGACAAGAGTATCTTTCGCGCCCAGCTTGAGGCGGGTTTACGGAACCGGGAAGCGGACTTAAACCGGGACGGGTACGTGAGCTGGAGCGAACTGTGGGATTTTCTCCAGAGCACTGTGGTGGACTACAGCCGTAACTCCCAGCATCCTCAGTACGGGAAGATCCGTAACCCGGCCCTGGACAAGGGGGACTTTGTGTTTGCCGTGGGGATCGGCCCCAAACCGGTTGCGGTGGCTCCGCCGGTGATACCTACCCCGAGAATCGGGGAAGTGCGGGTTGCCACGGGGTCCCTGGAAATAGCCACGATTACCCCCGGGACCGTGGAGATTCGGGGGAGCGGGCTGAACCAGAAGCAGGCGCTTCCTGCGTGGGGTTCTTTCCCTATTTCGGATATCCAGGCGGGGACGTATACGGTGAAGATAACCTATACCGACGGTAAGACCGAGGAAAAGACCGTGGAGGTGGGCCGCGCTGAAAGCAGGAAACTTGAGTTCAGCTACCGCATTGCGGCAGCTCCTGCGGCTCCAGCTCCACAGCCCCCCGCAGCCAAACCGGTAACCGTACCCCAGACCCCGCCTGCACAGACCCCGCAGCCTGCCGCGGTCAAGCCTGCGGCGCCCCCGCCGGTTAGACCCACGCCCATACCGGCGGACTTTGTGAAGATCAACGGGGGAACCTTTATGATGGGAAGTCCCGCATCGGAAGAAGGCCGGGTTAGCAATGAAGAGCAGCATCAGGTAACGGTGAGCGGCTTTTACCTGGGGAAGTACGAGGTAACCCAGCGGGAATATGCCGCCATTATGGGGACCAATCCCAGCAGATTCGAGGGGGATAACCTGCCAGTGGAGAATGTAAGCTGGTATGACGCGGTGGAATACTGCAATGCCCGAAGCCGGAAGGAAGGCTTGACGTCTGCGTATACGATAAGTGGGTCTGGGGATAACCGGACGGTAACGTGGAACCGGAATACCAATGGCTACCGGCTGCCCACTGAAGCTGAATGGGAATACGCCTGCCGTGCGGGGACCACCACGCGGTATAGTACTGGGAACGATATTAGGACATCACAAGCAAATTATGGTGGAGGCAGGACCAAGGCGGTGGGAAGTTTTGATGCGAATGTGTGGGGCTTGTACGACATGCACGGGAATGTGTGGGAGTGGTGCTGGGACTGGTATGGAAATTACGGTAGTGGCGCTCAGACGGACCCAATGGGCGCGTCCTCGGGCACGAACCGCGTGGGACGCGGCGGGAGCTGGGGCTACGATGGCCAGAACCTGCGCTCGGCGTGACGGAACTACAACACTCCGTCTTACCGGAACTACTACCTCGGTTTCCGCCTAGCCCGCCCCAGTTTATAAAGCCAGGCCCAGCAAGCCAAGCATAGCTGCTGCGGCGACATGCCCCGCCGCCGGGACGGCGGAGGAAGGGGCA
>JAITNP010000048.1 GCA_031290455.1 Treponema sp.
CGCCCTCCGTAAAATATAGCATTGTCTATGACAACCCCGGTTATTTAAAATAACCTTATAACAATATATAGCACATTTATTTTTCCTTGTCCATAGAAATACAGAAAAAAATAAAAAAAGTAGCGCTTACCTGGATTGCCTGCAAAATAGCGGAAATAGCAGCAAAGCACGGGTTCTCCAAAAAACCGACGGGGATTTGGCCGAAGGTGGTGCTTTTTCCGATTTTAGGGGTGATATTTCAATGGAAAAGAAAAGTCACCTGGGTTATTTTACCAGAGTCCTGACGGCGCTGCCAGCGCTTGTGGTCTTTATTCGCTCATTGAAACTGCTCGCCAAAACAGATGTGTCTCCTCCCGCTATTTGACCTATAATTTGAACCCGCTCCTCATGCGGTTTCTCTTGCCGATTGGGAGGCTTTACTGCCCTGGAATGTCAAATACCGACTGGTAAAGATTTGACGGATACGCGCTGGGCAGCAGGTGCACCTCCTAAAAAATCCCTTGCTCATTGTATGGATATGTAATATTATGGTATATATTTACTATTTTGTTATGGAGGAATTGTATGAAAAGAGTCAGTCTGATGGTTCTGGGAATGGTTTTGGGCGGCGCCTTAATCCTTGCCGGATGCTCGAAACCGCAGCAGAGCGGTCCCGCTCCCGCCGGAGGGTCCACTGCCGGGACACAAGGCTCGGGGGCCGCAGCTCCCTACCACATTGGGATGGTTACCGGTACCGTGTCCCAGTCGGAGGATGATCTCCGGGGTGCCGAGGAACTCATCAGGCGTTATGGGAAGGTAGCCGATGGCGGCATTATCCAGCATATCACCTATCCGGATAACTTCATGGACCAGCAGGAAACGGTCATCACCCAGGTGGTAACCCTGGCGGACGATCCTTTGATGAAGGCCATTATCTTTAATCAGGCCATACCAGGGGCGGCGGAAGCCTTCAAGCGGGTCAAGGAACGCCGGCCTGATATTCTGCTCTTCGCGGGAGAGGCTCATGAGGACCCGCTGGTTATCCAACAGGCGGCAACCCTTGCCGTCAGCGCGGACTTTATTTCCCGGGGCTACACCATTGTCTGGGCCGCTCAACAGCTTGGGGCCGATACCTTCGTGCATATCTCCTTCCCCCGGCACATGTCCTATGAAACCCTGGGGCTTAGACGGCAGATATTTGAAGTGGCCTGCAATGATCTGGGACTGAAATTCGTGTTTGTGACCGCCCCGGACCCTACGTCCGATGTGGGAGTGGCTGGCGCTCAACAGTACATTCTTGAGCAGACTCCCCAGTGGATACAAACCTACGGCGAGAAGTCGGTGTTCTTCTGTACCAATGATGCCCACACCGAGCCCCTCCTCAAGCAGCTTTTGACCTACGGCGGCATGTTCGTGGAAGCGGACCTCCCCTCGCCGCTCATGGGGTATCCCGGGGCCTTGGGGATCGATCTTACCGCCGAGACGGGTAACTTCCCCGCCATCCTCAAGAAGGTTGAAGATGCGGTCGTTGCCAAGGGTGGGACCGGCAGGTTCGGTACCTGGGCCTTCTCCTATGGTTTCTCCGCATCCGCAGGGCTTGGCGAATTCGCCAAGCGGATCCTCGACGGAAAGGCGACCCTGGAAAGTATGAACGATCTCTATGCCGCCCTTGGGGAATTCACCCCTGGCGCCAAATGGAACGGTGGCTATTACGTCGATGCCAATACCGGTGTTCGCGCCCGGAACCAGGTCCTCATCTATATGGATACCTATATCATGGGCCAGGGATATCTGCCCACCACCGCTCAGACGGTTCCTGAAAAGTACTACAACATCAAGTTCCAGAAGAGTAATTAGGTCGCATGAGGAAGACCGATGGCAAACAACGTGCCCCTTTTACGAATGGAAGGGGTTTCCAAGGATTTTTACGGTACCACGGTTCTGCAGGATGTTACCTTTTCCCTTAATCGGGGGGAGATTGTCGGGCTGGTGGGGGAAAATGGCGCGGGAAAAACCACCCTGATGCACATACTTTTTGGTATGCCTGTCATCGCCGATACCGGTGGGTACGGTGGACAGGTCTATATACAGGGTGAACCCGTGGCCTTTAAAAGTCCCTTCGACGCCCTGGATGCGGGGATTGGCATGGTCCATCAGGAATTTTCCCTGATTCCCGGCTTTACCGCTTACGAGAACATCATGCTCAACCGGGAACCCCTGGGTTCAAACCTGGGGGTGGCAATCTTTGGGGAACGGCTTGGTACCCTTAAGCGGGATGTCATGATACGTCGTTCCCGGGATGCCATCAATAAACTGGGGGTAAAAATTGCGCCGGAAACGGTAGTAACTGAAATGCCGGTGGGACACAAGCAGTTCACCGAGATTGCCCGGGAAATAGACCGGGACCAGGTCAAGCTCCTCGTGCTGGATGAGCCGACGGCGGTGCTCACCGAAGGAGAGGCGGAAATTCTCCTTGGGGCGCTGAAACGGCTGGCCGAAGGGGGGATCGCCATCATTTTCATCTCCCACCGCCTCCAGGAAGTTACCCGCCTGGTAGACCGGGTGGTGGTGCTCCGGGACGGCAAGATCATTAAGGATGTGCCTAATACCAGGCTGACGGTGTTGGATATCGCATCCTGGATGGTGGGCCGGGAAGTGGGCGCTGCTGGGGATCGCCTGGGGGAACGCCCCCTGACCGGGGAAGCCCTGCGGGTCGAACACCTCTGGGTGGACATGCCCGGCGAAACGGTTCGGGATGTGTCTTTTTCCGTAAAACAGGGGGAAATTTTCGGCATCGGCGGACTTGCAGGCCAAGGGAAGCTGGGAATCCCCAATGGTATCATGGGGCTCTATGCCGCAGGGGGAACGGTGTTGCTTGACGGCGCGGCGGTCCCCTTGGGAAACCCCAAGACCGCCCTGGACACGGGGATGGCCTTTGTCTCCGAGGACCGCCGGGGAGTGGGTCTCCTCCTGGATGAGAGCCTTGACTGGAACATCGCTTTTGGGGCCATGCAGACCAAGGGGGCTTATCTCAAATCCTACGGTGGTGGTCTCTTTCATCTTCGAGACGAAAAGGCCATGAGCGCGCTGGCAGCGGAGTATATCCGTAAGCTGGAAATCAAATGCACCGGCCCTAAGCAGCCCGCCAAGGAACTGTCCGGGGGGAATCAGCAAAAGGTCTGCCTTTCCAAAGCCTTTGCCCTGCACCCGAAACTGCTCTTCGTTTCCGAGCCGACCCGGGGCATTGACGTGGGGGCCAAGAAGATCGTCCTCGAAACCCTTGAGGCCTATAACCGGGAAGCGGGGACCACCATCGTGATGGTTTCCAGCGAGCTTGAGGAACTCCGTTCTATTTGCGATCGTATCGCCATCGTGGATGAGGGGCGGATCGCGGGGATCCTCGCCCCTGGTTCAGCGGCAGCGCAATTCGGCATCCTCATGTCCGGTGGACATATCACGGCTGACGGCTCGGTCGTAACCGGTGAAACCGTTATATCCGATGGAGCGCAGGTATGAATAGCAGTATTAACGGGAAGCTCAGGGAATTTATCCTTGATTTTGGGTGGCCCCGGCTCATCATCTTCTGTTTTGTGGCGCTCCTCTTCATCGCCGCCCCCTTTGTGGGGGTCCGGGTGGACAACTCCCTCATGAACGTGTTGGTCCGGTTCGGCCAGAACGGGGTCATGGTCTTGGCCTTGGTACCCATGATGCAGGCCGGAGCAGGGCTTAACTTCGGGCTTCCTGTGGGGATCATCGCCGGGCTTTTGGGGTCCACCCTGGCCATGCAATTCGAGTTGACCGGCGCCCTGGGCTTCTCAGGGGCCATCGTCCTCAGCCTCCCCTTTGCCCTGGGCTTCGGCTGGCTCTACGGCCTCCTCCTCAACAAGGTTAAGGGTGAGGAGATGACCATCGCCATGTACGTGGGTTTTTCCATTGTTACCTTCATGGCCATCTTATGGCTCATCCTTCCCTACACCAACCCTACCATGGTATGGGGCTATACCGGGCAGGGACTGCGGACCACTATCACCTTGGAAGGGTACTGGGCACAGATACTCAACAACTTCCTGGTGGTTAAAATAGGGCGCAATTTTGAGTTCCCCACCGGGACCATCCTCTTCTTCGCGTTCATGGCCTTTATCATGTGGCTCTTCATGCGGAGCCGTACCGGGACGGCCCTTACCGCGGTCGGGTCCAACCCCGATTTTGCCCGGGCCGGAGGCGTTTCAGCGGACCGGATGCGGACCATCAGCGTCATCGTGTCCACGGTGTACGGCGCCATCGGCATCCTGATGTACCAGCAGAGTTTTGGCTTCATCCAGGTCTACCAGGCTCCCATTTACATGGCCTTTCCCGCGGTGGCGGCAATACTTTTGGGAGGCGCTTCGGTGAACAAGGCGAGCATCCTCAACGTGGTGGTGGGAACCTTCCTCTTCCAAAGCATCCTCGCCATGACCCCCTCGGTGATCAACAGCATCCTCAAGACCGATATGTCCGAGGTTATCCGGATCCTCATCTCCAATGGCATGATCATCTATGCGTTGACCCGGAAAACGAAGGTTACGAAATGAAAAAGCGCTTTCGATTCGGCCACTTTCTGGCGGATAACGCGGTGGTGTTCATTTTCCTGGTGATTACCCTGGGGGCAACCCCCATATCAGGATTGTCGATTGTTTCTATAATCCAGGAAATATTCACCCGGATAGGCCGGAACTGCTTCCTGGTCTTCAGCCTGATCCTCCCCATCATGGCGGGGATGGGGATCAACTTCGGGATGATCCTGGGGGCCATGGCAGGACAAATCGGCCTTATCTTCGCGGTGGACTGGAACATTGTGGGGGTACCGGGGCTTATCTTCGCCAGCCTCATTGCCGTGCCCGTTGCCGCGGGGCTGGGCTGGCTGGCCGGGCAGATCCTCAACCGCGCCCGGGGAAGGGAAATGGTTACCGGGTACATCCTGGGCTTTTTCATGGACGGCTTTTATCAGTTGGTGGTACTCTACCTCATGGGTGGGGTGATCCCGATCCATTCCCTGAACATCACCCTCAGCCGGGGCTACGGGATCCGGAACACCCTCACCCTGGACTCGGTGCGCCAATCCCTGGACCGGCTCTTCCCCCTGCGTATCGGTCCTATCGTCCTTCCCCTGGCCAATTACTGCATCATCGGCCTTTTGTGTCTTTTTATCATCTGGTTCAGGCGGACCAAGCTGGGTCAGGACATGCGGGCGGTGGGTCAGGACCAGGCCGTGGCCCACGCTTCGGGGATACCGGTGGACAGGACCCGGATCATCGCCATTGTGATCTCCACCATTCTGGCAAGCCTGGGCCAGCTCATCTTCCTGCAAAACATGGGGAACATAGCTACTTACAATGCCCATAAGCAGACCGGCTTCTTCGCCGCCGCCGCGATCCTCGTGGGGGGCGCTTCGGTGAGCAAGGCCACTATCCCCAATGTCTTCATCGGGACCGTGCTGCTCCACCTGATGTATATCGTGGTGCCCCGGGCCGGGGCCAATCTCTTTGGTTCGGCCATGATCGGGGAATACTTCCGGGATGCCTTCAGTTATGGGGTCATAGCCCTGGCTCTGGTGCTACACGCCTGGCGCAAGCGGGCCAACGCAGAACTCGCCCGTTCAGGACTGCGGGGTGTGGCCGCCGGCAAGCAAGGGGGAGCATAAGGATGCAGCAGGGAGACAAAAAAACAAAGCAGCGCCGGTTCATGATACGGGGAGCGCTGGTCCTCCTGTGGATAGGTCTGGGGGCGGTACTCTTCATCTTCAATCGGGGGCACACCCTTTTGGTGGATAACCGTAACGGGGAAAATCCCCGCCTCAGCGCGCCGGACCGCATCACCGTGTCGGTGGACCAGGGGCAAAGGCTTGAGTTTTTTCGGGGTGACCGGGACCGCTTTGCAGTGGTCGGTTCAAAGCATCAGATATGGATCGAATTCAGCGATGGGACGCCCCCTTTTACCGGCCAATTCACCCTGCCCATTCGAAACGATATGTACTTCCTCTCGATACCCAAGATGATCAACGGCATTGAGCCTTTCGTGGAGGTCTTCCACACCGCCCCGGAACCCCGGAATACCGCTGCGGAGGAGGAACTGCCCCTGGGTGAGGATGAGTTGATCGGTGAATGAGCATGAAGCGCATTTTATTTGGTTATGGTGTTTTTTAAGGAGAATATAGTTTGAAAAAAGCATCGGTCGTTTTCGGCTTGGCCTTGGTGTCCCTGATGATGCTCTGTCCGCGTGCGGTATTGGCCGGAGGAGACAAACAGGAAAGTCAAAAGAGATCGCAAAGATTTTTATCATTCTTTTTCCTCTGCGTCATATCTTTCCTCAAGGAGTATAAAAAACAAGTACAATCATGATAGACCCTCATTTTTTTTATACAAAACTGTTGCAGCGCGGCACGGATTTCTTTACCGGTGTGCCTGATTCGCTGCTGAAAAGTTTTTGTGCCTATATTACCGACCACACGCCGGAAAACAATCATATTATCGCGGTGAATGAAGGCGCTGCGGTTGCCCTGGCCTCGGGGTATTATCTGGCGACCGGGAAAGTTCCGCTGGTGTACATGCAGAATTCCGGTATCGGCAACGCGGTAAACCCGCTGCTTTCCCTTGCGGACCCCGATGTCTACGGCATTCCGATGATCCTGGTTATCGGCTGGCGTGGAGAGCCGGGGGTGCATGATGAGCCGCAACATATTAAGCAAGGTAAGGTAACCTGCGCCCTGCTTGAGGCCATGGGCATTCCCTTCGTGATACTGTCCGATACGGCTGATGCATTAGAATCACAGGTTGCCGGATGTTATACCTATATCGCTGAAGCAAACGCTCCCTTCGCCTTGGTGGTGCGGAAAGACACCTTTGCGCCATATACCCTCAAGAAAAACACGGAATACCCTGAGGATGCAGAACCGCACCTGAGCAGGGAAGAAGCGATTGATGGGATTATCCGTTTGTCTGCTCAGGATGAACTTTTTTTCTCAACCACCGGTATGGCCTCCCGCGAATTATACGAACTGCGGGAAAAGTACGGGACGGGACATGAACAAGACTTTCTCACCGTTGGTTCCATGGGACACGCTTCCCAAATTGCCCTTTCCCTTGCGTTGCAAAAGCCGGAACGGTCCGTTACCTGTCTTGATGGCGATGGAGCGGTACTCATGCACATGGGGGCCCTTGCCACCATCGGGGTACGGAAACCCCGTAACTATCGGCATATTGTGTTGAATAACGGCGCCCATGATTCGGTGGGCGGACAGCCGACCATTGGGTTACGGATAGACCTGCCCGCCATAGCCCGTGCTGCCGGTTATGCGCGTGTGTATACCGCCAGGACAAAAGATGAACTACACCGGATGCTTGCTGAAAAACGGGATGGTACCACCTTTATTGAAGTGCGGGTTCGTAAGGGGGCGCGGAACGATTTGGGGCGTCCCCGTTCAAGTCCAATAGAAAACAAAACAGCGCTTATGACCTTTTTATCAAACAACGTATGAATATGAATTTACAGAAGGATACCCTATGATACGTCAAGCAGTCATCATGGCGGGAGGCTTAGGTTCCCGCCTGAAAGATAAAACAACCCTGATGCCGAAAGGATTTATCCCCATAGGTAATGTCCCGATTGTTGAGCAGTCGGTACGGAAACTCTTCGCCGCTGGAATCGAGGAAATCATCATTGGTACGGGACATTGCGGTGAGTGGTACGAAAGTCTTGCGGCGCAGTATCCCGGTATCATACTGGTAAAAAATGAACGCTATGCGGAAACAGGCAGCATGGGAACCCTCGCCTGCTGTGCGCCCTTGGTGTGGGGTGATTTTTTGCTCCTTGAGTCCGATTTAGTGTATGACGCCATTGGGCTGACCGTGCTTATCAACGAGACCCATGGTGATGTACTCCTTGCCTCGGGGTCGACCGCTTCAGGGGATGAAGTCTATCTTGAACCGGACACTGGGGGGTTCCTGGTGCGGAATTCCAAGAACCGCGCCGACATACCGGTGCTTGCGGGGGAACTGGTCGGCATTTCCCGGCTGCGAAAGGATACCCTCGGCAAAATGGTAGCGTACATGAACGCCCATCTTGTGGATGAACCGAAACTGGAATACGAGACGGCCATGTCCGCTGTTTCTGCGGCACAATCGGCGCGAATTTTTATCCGTAAAATCGAGTATTTTCTCTGGCGCGAGATTGATAACGCATCCCACCTTGCCATGGCGGAAGCCCTGTATCCCCGGATACAAGAGGCTGAAAGCCTGCGGCAGCTCCGGCGCGAAGTATTACTCAATCCTGGCCCTGCCACGACCAGTGACAGTGTCAAGTATGCCCAGGTGTGCGCGGATATTTGCCCCCGGGAACTCGAATTCGGCGATGTGATGGAATGGATAACCACGGAACTTTCGCTCATGGTGGGGAAAAGCGGACAGATTGAAACCGTGCTTTTCGGCGGGTCCGGCACTGCCGCTGATGAGGTGATGCTTTCATCCTGCGTTCCCGATACGGGGAAACTCCTGATTATTGACAACGGCGCCTATGGCGCACGGCTTGCAAAGATTGCATCGGTGTATAAACTCAACTTCGATGCGCTGAAAAGTTCAGGCTTTATGCCCCTTGATGTTGAGGCGGTTAAGGCAAAGCTCCTGGAATCTGCATACACCCATTGTGCCATCGTCTACCATGAGACTACCACCGGCCTCCTCAACCCCGTGCCGGAACTCTGCCGGTTTTGTCATGACCACGGTATTACTACCATTGTGGATGCGGTAAGCGCTTTTGCGGCAATCTCCATCGACATGGACCGGGATTGCATTGATTTTATGGCCTCCACTTCAAACAAGAATATCCAGGGCATGGCAGGGGTTGCCTTTGTGTTTTGCCGAAAGGAAGCCCTCGAATCAATACAATCATATCCCCTGAGGAATTACTATCTTAACCTCTGGGATCAGTATCAGTACTTCAAAAAGACCCGGCAGACCCGCTTTACACCGCCAGTGCAAAGCCTCTATGCGCTGCGGCAGGCGATCATCGAAACAAAGCTTGAAACCATTGAGAAACGGTACGCCCGCTACTCCGCCTGTTGGGAAGCATTGGTGAAGGCAATAAAAAAGCTGGGGCTTACCATGCTGGTTCCCGAAGCGGCTCAGTCAAAACTGATAACCGCGATCATCGATCCAGCTTCCCCCAAATACGCCTTTGAAGATTTACACGATTGCGCCCGGCAACAGGGTTTTACCATTTATCCGGGTAAACTTGCGGAGGCGAACACCTTCCGTATTGCGAACATCGGGGATATACAGCCAGCGGAAATGGCAGCCTTTACCACAGTGCTTGAAACCTATATGAGGACCTTATGAAAACAATTTATCTTGGCATGCGCGGGGATATCATCCACCCGGGCATCATCAATATTATCCGGGAAGCGGAAAAACACGGCAGCGTACTGGTTGGGCTGCTCACCGATTCTGCCATTGCTACCCACAAGCGTCTGCCCTATCTTACCTACGAACAGCGCAAAGAAGTAATCGAAAACATAAAAGGGGTGTCCCGGGTAGTGCCCCAGGAGGAGTGGAGTTATGTGCCGAACCTGCGGAAGTACCAGCCGGAGGCGATTATCCACGGCGATGACTGGAAAAGCGGTCTTTTGAGCAAAGAACGGGATGCGGTCTTTGCGGTGATGCAGGAACTTGGGGGAGAAGTCATTGAAATCCCCTACACCAAAGGGGTGGATTCTTCTGCGTTGTATGAGGCCATGCGGGCAATCGGCACAACCCCGGACATCAGGCTCAAAACCCTTCGCCGGCTCATTGCAATAAAGCCGGTCCTGCGGATCATGGAAGCCCATTCAGGACTTTCAGGGCTTATCATCGAAAACCTTGAAATACAAAAGGAAGATGGGCTGCACCGTTTTGATGGCATGTGGTCATCGAGCCTCACCGATTCCACGAGCAAGGGGAAGCCTGATATTGAGGCGGTGGATCTTACCACCCGTCTGCAGGATCTCACCAATATCCTTGAATGTACCACCAAGCCGATCATTTTTGATGGGGACACCGGAGGCAAACCAGAACACTTTGTGTTTACCGTGCGTACCCTTGAACGAAACGGTGTTTCCGCGGTTATCATCGAAGACAAGATCGGGCTTAAAAAGAATTCCCTTTTCGGAACAGCGGTGACCCAGGAACTGAGTCCCATTCCTGATTTTTGCGAAAAACTCAGCGCGGGAAAACGGGCACAGGTAACCCGGGATTTTATGATCATCGCACGGCTTGAAAGTCTTATTGCAGGCTATCCTGTATCTGACGCGCTGGAACGGGCGAAAGCATACATTACCGCCGGTGCCGATGGTATTATGATACACAGCAAAGAAAAATCAGGAACGGATATTAAAGAATTCTGTGAAAAGTTTCGCGTCGAATATGCACAGGTTCCCCTGGTGCTGGTACCGACAACCTACAATCAGTTTACTGAAAAAGAACTTGCTCGTTGGGGTGCGTCCATCATCATCTATGCCAATCACATGCTCCGGGCTTCCTATCCGGCAATGATGCATGCCGCCCGAACCATTCTGGAAAACGAACGCTCCCTTGAAGCGGACAAACTCTGTATGCCCATAAAAGAAATACTTGAGTTAATCCCTGGTGGGAAATAAGGGGTCAAATAGCCGGTCGTTACGCGAAGAAATCGACATTATTCCCCAGGTTGGGATCGGTAACTACCCCAACGGAATCTACCAGGTTTAAGAGAGCGGCCCCTTGAGCCGATGCGTTCTGCAGCGACATGGCTTGGATCCGCATTGCCGCTTCTTGCCGAATCCACTGCTGGGATAGGGTTGTCGATAAAGATAGTATATCCATGGTTGTACTATCGGCCAAAAAGGTCCAAAATATGATATGATTTTATACGATCCGGGCCTGAATATGGTCTATAAAGCCTATGGTATCATGCTGCCGATCTCCCCTTCCCGGGCGGATCGGATTATGGATTTCCTTGAACAGGCGGCTGTTTTGGAGACTCCGGGGGTGGGACCGGTTTATACGGTTGCCGAGGCCCTCGATTTTCTGGGGGAACCCAGGGCTTCGGATGAAGCCCTGGAAAACGCCGTCATTAGCCGGGAGGACCTGGAACGGGTGCATCAAAAAGAATTTATCGCGACACTCTACGAAGACGGTCCTGATCCAGGTGGACTGGTACAGGCGCTGCTCAACGCCTGGGAACTCATCGACGACCAGGGACGGCTCAACCGTTATGAGCCGGACAAGGCCATGAAGCCCTTGCAGGAGCTTTTCCGCATGGTCCGTGCCCAGGTGGGTGGTACCTACCTGGCTGCCCGGCTTGCCCTTTCAGCAGGTGCCACAACCGGTACGCCGCCTTTCTGCTATTACCTCGGGGGTGGTATGCATCATGCCCGGTACGACAGCGGGGCCGGGTTCTGTCTGCTCAACGATATCATGATAGCGGCCCGGAAACTGCACGCTGAAAACCGGGTGAACCTTATATGGGTGGTGGACGTGGATGCTCATAAAGGATGCGGTACTGCGGAACTGGTATGCTTCGCCCGGGAAAAGGGCGACCTGGGGGTGCATACAAATGACCCGACCGGTGGAACCGCCGGTCATGTAAAGAGCAGGGATATCCTCAACCTTTCGATTCACATGGCCCGGGGCTGGCCCCTGGATGCGGAGACGCTGAGTACTGCCCAGCCGGGAAGGGCGCCCCGTGTCCCTGGGGATGTAGAAATCCCTATCGAACAGGGGGCTGAAGCCGACTATATCTCGGGACTTGCCCGGGGACTTCATAGATTGGAGGCGCTTTCCGGTGGAGTGAAACCGGACCTCGTCCTGGTGGTTGACGGCGCGGACCCTTATGAGCATGACGGGCTTCTTTCAAGCGGTCTGCTCAAGCTGACTTTGGAGCAGTGTGTCCAACGGGATCGTCTGATCTATGACTACCTCCAAGAACGGAACATTCCATCGGCATGGATCATGGCAGGCGGCTATGGGGAACGGGCCTGGGAACCGGGGGCGCATTTTTTAGGGATTTTGGGGTTACGGATGGACGCGGATAACCAATGAAAAATGTTGGTTTAAATCTTAATATAAATTTTTTGGAAGAAGGAGAAACAAAAAAGGTAGCGGCGAAGATAGTAAGCCAGCACCAAGCGCGAGACCAGCAGGAAGTGACGCCGGGAACGGATAGAGCAAAAGAACAAGAGCAGGCTGCCAAGAAGATAGAACGGATAAAGGCGAAAGCGAAAAAGATAGGGGAGTTTCTGTTGACACACCAGCCGAAACTGGGGAGTGGAGGGGAAGTTGCGCTGTTTGAACCGCTGCTCACACAGGTGGAAGAAATCATGGCGAGCTGACGAGCAAGGAGAAGCCGCTTAAAAAGGCACTTGTGTTAGGGGACACGGGGTATTTTTCAGAGGAGAACTTAAAGGTAGCGGAGGAACATGAGGTAGCAGTACTCATACCCGATCAGCAATTCCACAAACGGGACGAACGGTTTGAAGGCCGATTGGATCAGGTCAAGAGCACGGGCCGGTACCCATTGAATCAGTTTATGTTTAATGAAGAAACGAACAGCTATAGTTGTCCTGAGGGGAAGGAGTTAAGCTATAAAGGAGCGGTAAAGCTCAACCGAAACCGTGGAAAAAATATCAGGCGAAGAGCAGTGATTGCAAGGAATGTCCGAGTCGTGAAAAATGTATTGCGTCACGGGGAGGCGCGAAGGCGCCGAAGCGGACGTTATTTGTGTCTGACAAGGCTGGGAGTGACAACCGGTGTGAGCGGATGCGGGAGAAAATAGGCGAGGTAGAAAACAGGATCAAATACGGACAACGGATGCACATAAGAGAGCCGGTATTTGCGAACATCAGGTATTGCAAAGAGATGAACCGGTTTACGATGCGGGGAAAAGAGCAGGTGAACCGGCAGTGGCTCTGCACCGTGCACAACAGAGGGAAATGCGCGGAGGCTTATGGCCCGAGGAAGCATGGCGGGGTGAAATAGGGGGACAGGGCGAGGAAGAGGCGTCCTATTGGGCGCCGGAACACGTGCGGGGTGTATACATAAAAATAAGTTTTTGGGGAGAGGATACAAGTTCTGGGAAACAGTTTTTCTGCAAATTCAACAGAATTGTTTACGCTTCGCCACCTTACGACGGCTCGGGCTACGGTTTTGCTAGGTCATTCCGCTACGCTCCATTCCCACGCAAAACCTCCGCCACATTTTGTCCGCCCTGCAAATGCTACGCATTTGCTTATTCGGGCGGCCAAAACGTTGTAAACAACCAGAACGTTATGCGCAATTTTGAATGCCCAAAATTTTCAGAAAAAGGCATCTAATATCGCAACAAAAAACTGAAAAATTCAGGGAGCTTCGTCTTCCGTCGGTGGCGCCGATGAGGTGATTATGCAAAGCAGCATAGAATTTTTAAGGAAAAACGGTCTCTGCCCCCCCTATACAAAACTCAATAAACTTGATAAAGTAAAATCTATGGATATGCCAGCCTCTTTATTTGATATTGATTCCTCCTCTGTTGCAGTTCCAAAACAGGCAAAAAATCGCTCTTTTGCGCCAACCCTTGACTTATTTGAAGCATTATATGAAAATAATGACTATCTTACTAAGCAAATTATTACTTACATAGGCAATAAACGTTCGCTTTTGCAGTTTATTACCAAGGGAATACAGAAGGTTCAAAAATACTTGAACAAAAACAGGTTAAATATGTTTGATGTGTTTTCTGGATCAGGGATTGTTGCAAGGCATTTTAAGCAATATTCAAACCTTCTCCTTGTTAATGATTTGGAAAAATATGTAAAAATTACCAGTGAATGTTATTTGTCAAACAAAAGCGACTTGGACATGAATTTGTTAAAGTCTTTATATACCGATCTTTCTGAAACAATTACAAAAAAACCGCTCGTCTCCGGTATTGTTACGGAATTATACGCTCCAAAAGATGATGAAAATGTACAGAAGGATGAACGGGTATTTTATACACGCAAAAACGCAATGTATATAGATACCATGCGCGGTTTGATTGACGCTATTCCTCAAAAATATCAAAAATACTTCCTTGCACCGTTACTTTCGGAAGCTTCGGTTCATTCCAATACATCTGGTGTGTTTAAGGGATTTTACAAAAACAGAGAGATCGGGATTGGTCAATTTGGCGGAATCAATCAGGATGCCCTATCGAGAATAAAAGGCGATATTGCGCTACCATTTCCTATTTTCAGTAACTTTACTGGTGATTTTATCGTTTATAATGGAGATTCAAATGCTGTGATAAAAGAAGCGTCGGAAGTTGATTTAGCGTATTTAGACCCACCATATAATCAACACCCTTATGGTTCCAATTATTTTATGCTTAACCTGATTCTTGAAAACAAATATCCTGAACAAATGAGCAAAATATCAGGCATTCCAGAAAATTGGAATCGCTCCGCATATAACAAGAAGCAATGTGCCTATAACGCGCTCAGTGATTTGGTTACAAATATTAAGGCAAAATATGTTCTCATATCTTTTAATTCAGAAGGATTTATTTCACTTGACGAAATGAAAGGTATGTTGGCGAAAATTGGCAAAGTAGAGGTCTTGGAAACAACGTATAATACATTTCGCGGTTGCCGAAATTTGGCAAATCGTGACATTCATGTTAAAGAATATCTGTATTTGTTGGAGAAATAAATGGCGCACAAAGATGCATTGCGAAACCAATGGACAGGAACTATAATCAATTAGATTTGATTCTTCTTCGATGCGTCCTGGCGGTGGCGTTTTAAGCATTTTGTCAAAAAACGAAAACAAAAAATACCCGATACTGATTACCGAAGTAAAAAATCAAGGTACAAATGATTTGAGAGCTAAAGAGGGGAAAACGAAACAGGCAAAAGGAAATGCCATTGAGCGATTAGGAAAAAATGTTATCGGTTTTAGAACCGCGTTATTGCATGAATCAATTTTCCCGTTTGTTTGTTTTGGGGAGGGTTGCGATTTTGCTCCTGATTCATCAATTTTAGATAGAGTGATAACAATATCCATGTTTGGTGACTTGAATAAAATTAGCGTTCATAATGAAGGACCGAATGGCATATTTAATCACGGCAGTTTCTATTTTAGGGAAATAAAATGGACTGTGGATGAAATGGCGAAAATTATGAAGGAATTTGCGGAAAAAAGTGTTTTGTATAAAAACCGTTAAGACATCTGTGGCATGCCGCTTCGTTGCAGTATTTTGTTGAAAAAAGTTGTGCTAAAGTGGGAATAGTAGCCGCCGTTGGCGGCGGGCATTCAAAACAGCGCATAACGAGGTTGCAGAAAAACTCTAGACAAACAGACCATAATCGTGGCTTTATGGCACATGACAAGACGACCAACGGGACGTGGGAACGCCCCCCCAGGTAAGACCGGGCCGCGCCAATTTTTTCTTCGCTATCCGTGTAGCCCAGGGCCTTTTGCAAAATCCGAACTGCCTCAGATTTTTCAGTCCGTTGCAGGGGCAATCCCCTGAACCTGTCCTTTACCCTAAGGCCCGTGCGTCCTAAGGTGGTTTGCATCATACTCAGTCATCTTAGCCCAGAACAGCCCCACGCCACCGACGGTGGCGTATTCCGCATCTCTGGGATGTTCAAAGGGTACCACATCCATGCCGATATAGCTCAGGGTAGCGGTTCTCCCAGAGCCGCTCTTCCCCTTCTCATGAGGTTATTTCGGGATATTGAGAGACAGCGCCGGAAACACAGTCCTCGCTGCTCTTTAACTTTAATGGCGCTTTAGGTTATGATAAGCAAAACCTATACCTTGGGGGATTATATTGTGAATGTTATTATGATTTGCATGGGAAGCTCCTGCTTTAGCCGGGGCAATGTGCATAACGCCGAATTTATCAAGCGGTACATCGTGGAAACCGGGCAGCAGGACAACGTTGCGCTGTCCGGATGCCTCTGCCGGAATGCATGTAAAAAGGGACCCAATATTATCGTTGACGAGAACATGATTTCCCAGGTCTCACCGGGAATACTACCGGATTTGCTCGATCAATTACTGGGGAACCGGTGAGTATGATGCGGTTTCACTATCCTATTTACTCCACCCCTGCCAACTGTCAGGATTGCTACAAATGTATTCGCCGTTGTCCGGTCAAGGCAATCAGCGTCGTAAAGGGTCACGCCCAAATTGTTGAAGCCATGTGTATTCTTTGCGGACGCTGTGTCATCAATTGCCCCTCCTTTGCGAAACGCCCGCGGAACGATACGGAGCGGGTCAAACAGCTCATGCAGGGGCATAAAAAAGTGTTTATCTCCCTGGCGCCTTCATATATTGCGGAATTGAGCGAATTTACACCCCGTCAACTTGAAATAGCCCTTAAACAGCTGGGTTTTTTTGCGATTTCAGAAACGGCGCTGGGCGCTGATTTGGTTTCAGCGCAGATTGCCGATGATTTGCAGCGGGGAGCGGCAGAAAGGGACGGGCAAAAACTGGTTATTTCATCGACCTGTCCCTCAGTGGTTGAATACATAAAACGCTACGCCCCAAGTTTTACGCCGTATATTACCAGCCGGGCCTCTCCCCTGCTGGTCCATGCACGGCTTTTGCGCAAACACTATGGCAATGATATCGGCGTAGTGTTTGCCGGTCCCTGTATCGCAAGAAAACGGGAGGCCGACCAATGGAAAGAAATCGACGCCGCCATTACCTTTCATGAACTGCGAAGCTGGTTCAAAGATGAAGGTATATCCGGTGGGACCATCGTAGCGGATAGGGAGGCGGAGTTTGTGCCCTGCCGGGCCGGGAAAGGCGCGCTTTTTCCCCTGGGTGGCGCCATGATTACCGCCCTGAACCAGTACAGCACGAGGGAGGACAAAACCCCTCCGTTCTTTTCGATAGCGGTTTCCGGTATTGACCAAATCAAAGAAACCCTCCAGGTTTTTGATCCCGCATCTTTGACCCGCCCGCTTTTTCTGGACTTGCTTTCCTGTGATGGGGGCTGCATAAACGGTCCGGGCATGACAAACACCAGTTCCGGCCTCATGCGCCGGGTGAAAATTCTTGAGTACGGGGAAACCGCCAGCGGCACCCTCAACGAGACAGCCCTCGAAAATGACCTACTGGTTTCAGAGACCCTTCTGGCGCAGGACATGCCGCAGATAACCCACACCGAAGGGGAGATCCGGTCGGCGCTGCGGCTGGTAGGAAAATTCACCGCACAGGACGAACTGAACTGCTCAAGCTGCGGGTATGAAACCTGCCGCGACTTTGCCGGGGCAATGCTTGATAACCGGGCGGAACGGACCATGTGTACCTCCTATATGCGGCTGTTGGCGCAAAAAAAAGCGAACGGCCTTATTCGCGCCATTCCCAGCGGTGTGGTCATTGCTGATAAAAATCTGAAAATTGTTGAGTGCAATCAGAGTTTCGCCCGGCTTATGGGGCAGGATATCGAAGTAATGTTTGAAGTGACCCCAGGACTTGAAGGGGTCGATTTGCGGAAAATCACCGGATCGGCCCATTACTTTAAGGATGTGCTTGCGGTGGACAGCCCCGAGGGTATTGAATGTGATATCCGTGAAGGTAAAAAGATTCTGCACATCAATGTATTTGTGGTCGAAAAAGGGGAAATCGCCGCCGGCGTTATTGAAGACATTACGGTTCCACAAATCCGGCGGGACGAGACCATATCCCGGGCTCAGAAGATCATCGACAAAAATGTGGCCACGGTACAAAAAATCGCCTTCCTCCTGGGGGAAAACGCGGCGGAAACCGAATCAATTCTCTATTCGATTATCGATTCCTATTCCGAAGGAGCAGATGAATAATGGCGGTATCTTTAACGGATGTATCTTTAGACGAGGATCTGTCTGAAACCTTCATAGAGGTGGATCATTTTCAGGTACGCAAGTACCATGAAAAAGCAGCGGGAGATGTTTTTCTGTCCCAGAAGAATCACACCGACGGGCGGGTTATCGCGACCCTGTCTGACGGCCTTGGTTCGGGAATCAAGGCCAGCGTTCTTGCGACCCTTGCCGCCACCATGGCGACCAAATTCATTTCCTTTAATATTCCGATCCGGCGCGCGGCGGAAATTATTATGAACACCCTTCCGGTATGCAGCGAGCGGGGCATCAGCTATGCGACCTTTACCCTGGTTGATATTGAAACCACTGCGGTGGTAAAAATCATTGAATATCACAATCCCGGTTATGTGTTGATACGCCAGCAAACCATGATCGAACCAATCAAGGAAATGACCCCCTTTAAGCGGAAAAATAAAAAGACCGGCCCGAAGCAAGACTCGTTTTTGTTTTATTCAAAGTATGCCGCACGTCCCGGCGACCGGCTGGTGTTCTTTTCGGATGGTGTAACCCAATCGGGCATGGGAACCAAGGAGCGTCCTTTCGGCTGGGGGGTAGGGGCGCAGCTTTTTATTCTGGAAACCATAAAAAAAACACCCGATATAAGCGCCCGGGATCTGGCCCGGGTGATTGTGCAGGAAGCGGCTTTTAACGACGGCGGCAAACCCCAGGACGACATTTCCTGCGCCGTGGTCTATTTCAGGCATCCCCGCAACATGCTGATACTAACCGGCCCGCCGGTGTATCCTGAAAACGATCGGGAAATCGCACGGCTTTTGGGGGCCTTTGAGGGCATAAAAGTTATCTGCGGGGGGACCACCGCGAATATCATTTCCCGGGAGTTGGAAAAACCAATAACCATGTCGTGGACAGACTTTGATCCCAAAGTGCCGCCTATGTCCCGGATTGAAGGCGCCGACTTGGTTACTGAAGGAATTATCACCATGGGGGTTGTATCAGAAATTCTTTCCGCCAACGGGGAGTATGAACCGGGAAAAAAGAATGCCGCGACAAAAATAGTTGACCTCTTATTAAACAGCGACCGAATAACTTTCGTGGTGGGAACAAAGATCAACGAGGCCCATCAGGATCCCAGTATGCCGGTGGAGCTTGAAATACGGCGCAATGTGATAAAAAAAATCGCCGCCCTGCTGGAAGAACGCTACTTAAAAGAAGTACGGATTCAATATTTTTGATCCGCTTCAATGTGGGATGGGTGCGGGGATCGGGGCCGATAATCAGCGGACGTGAGGGGGCAGGAAAATCCCTGGGGCGCTCATGCTAGGGTTCTGGGACGAGATTGGATTGAGCTTCACGCTTTGGGGCCAGAACCCGTCGGTCACATGAGCGCCCCAGGGATTTTCCTGCCCCCCCACGGACGATGGTTCCGGCGTGGTCGCGCAATATCCCGAAAAATGATACAATACGGTACAGCAGTTGACCGAACAGGAGGCCCTGCTGCAGCCCTTTGACGGGAAACGCAACAACTTTGAACTGCATATTTGGCCCGGCTCCCAAAAGAACGGGTACTATGACAACGAGGAGCTATTCATCAATCTCCGGGCCAATGAAGATTGCTATTTTGTGGTGTATCAGGTTGATATTGACAACAACATGCATCTACCCCAACTTCTGGGAGATCGGCAAAAATGTCCTCAAGGTGGGGGTTACCCGGACCATCCCGGAAGACACCAGTTTTGTGCTTCACCCCCTTACGGAGAAGAACGGATCTTCGTGTACGCTTCCCAGCGCCCCTTCACCATTCCTGAAGACCAGTACAGCCCCCAGTCCATTTCCCGGGAGCGTCTTGCCTCCCCCAGGCGCTCTGGCGGATTGAGAGCGGTTCCGGCGACGGTTCCAAAGCCTTGTCGGTAGTTCCCCGGGGCGCTACCGGACAATTCAGCTATACCATACTGCCGAAATAGACGGACATTTTATACACCCTGCCGGAATTAAACCCCATGTGACCTCCGATCTAGTTTATGTGGGTTAAATTTGTATTTTTAGGCAATGCATCCCCTTGACATTGGCCAAGACATCAGTATAATAAAATTTGTATACTTCAGAGGAAGTGAGGTGAAATGCCTCCGCTATCCCGTAACTGTAATCGGGTACGATTCTATCAGGGCAACCACTGGTTATAAAGAAAGTATTTTCTTTTTCCGGGAAGGTTGATGGAAAAGGTTGATCCGTAAGTCAGGAGACTTTGGTATACATAATCTTATTTGCCAGGCTTCGTGGATAGGGCCGGAGGTATCATTCGTTTCTTATAAACGGCTTTATCGAAGAATGCTTGCATGTAAGGTTTTTTATTTTTTTGTGAAAATAGAACGTCGTAACGAACATGCTTTTAACGGTTTTCGCATGATTCGTTATGGCGTTCTTTATTGTCTTTATTCAAGCCGTTCCGCCAGCGCGTCAAAACGGGAATTTTCTTCCCCTTCCACCGGGAGGCTGCGGAGCCTGCAGCGCACCATACTTCCCGGTGGAAGGGCTTGTTCATGGGGCAGGGTAATCAGCAGTTTTAGATAATTATCAGATACCCCGGTGGCCAAACCCGAAGTCCCCGGCCCCTTCACCTTCGATTCAATGATGGCTTCCACCGTTCTTCCCATCCACCGGTGGATATACCCCTGCCGTCCCTGCTGGCCAAGGACCAGGAGCCGCTCCACCCGGGCAACCGCCTCCCGTTCACTGACCGGTTCCTTGAAATGATATGCCTCGGTGCCGGGCCGGGGGGAATAGGGAAAGGCATGTATCCAGGCAAACCCAATGCTCCGGCATAATTCGTAGGTTTTTTCAAATTCTGCCTCGGTTTCCCCGGGAAACCCCGTGATAATATCACTCGCTAAGAAGGGGTCATCTTTGACAGAACGCAAACGACTTACTCCCTGCTCAATAGTATCAGGGGTATAAGGACGCCTCATTTTTTCAAGGATGCGGGAACTGCCGGACTGCACGGAAAGGTGAAAATGGGGGCGTATCCGCGGATGAGCCAGGATGGTAATAAAATCCTCCCGCATCCCTTCCGGTTCAAGAGAGGAGAGCCGCAGCCCTATCCGTTCTGTTCTGTCCAGGAGATACCCCAGAAGCCCTGCAAGGTCCAACCCTGAGCGATACCGGCTAATATTGACCCCGGTTAGCACCGCTTCTCCATAGCCCTTGGCTTCCAAGGCCTGCAGGGCGGACAAGACCTGTTCCGCCTCAAGGCTCACCCCCGGCCCCCGTGCCAGGCTGACCCGGCAGTAGGAACAGCGGTTATCGCATCCGTCCTGAATTTTTAAGAAAGCCCTGGAATGAAAAGAACAATCCGTCTGGTTAAACCGGAACCGTTCATGCTTATGGGGCGACCATTGGGCTAAGAGGTTCGGTAATACCAGCGATACCATTGCCGGATCCGCTGCCCTGGCATGGGTCTCCCCTCCCATCGCTTCAGAGAGCAATCGAGGCAGGTCCAGGAGGGCGCTTTTGTGATCCCCCGGAACCACGAAGAGCCGATCTTCATGACAGAAGAGGCCGCCGGCCTCCATTTCCAAAGCCCTCAGGCGCTCACCCTCTAACTGGGCATAGCAGCCGGTTACGATAATAACAGCCCGGGGATGGTCTCGCAACATTTTCCGGATAATCCTGCGGGCCTTCTGTTCAGCCTTGGAGGTTACTGTACAGGTGTTGACCACGAGGATATCCGGGACACCGTGCCGGTCAAGGTCCCCTGATTCCCAAGGAAGAATTTCAAAACCTTCACGCTTAAAGGCATCGGCAATGGATTCACTTTCAAGCTGATTTAACTTGCAGCCCAAAGTATAGGTGGAAAGAGCAAGCATGCAAATCTATCGGGAACCGAGCTTTTGACGCGCCCGGTCCATCCCTCTGCGGGCATCGACAAGCTGGGCATTCAGGGACAGGGCCCGCTCATAGGCAATGATGGCTTCGGATAAATCCCCGGCATTTTCCCGGGCATACGCAAGCCGGGTCCACCACGCCGCGTTTCCCGGCAGCCAGTGGACCGCCGTCGAAAGGGCAATATCCGCATGGCGGAACCGGCCAAGGCGGATATAAATTTCCCCGATAAGATAATACACGGTTTCAATGCGTTGACCCTCGGGAGCAATGTTTATATATTCCTGAAAATACTGTAGGGCCTCGCTGTTTCGGCCTTCATAATAGCTGATTTCCCCCAGGATCTCGATAATCCGCGGGTCATACCGGCTGAGGCCCCGGCCCAAACGGGCATAATTCAGGGCCTCCGCATACCGGCCAAGCCGTATAAGGCTCCAGCAAATGACCACATGGGCATCCAGGTTTTGCGGGTTTGTATTGATTTCATTCACACAGATAGCAATGGCCCGTTCATAATTACCCATTCGGTATTCCGCCAGGGCATCAGGTCTCATCTGGGAAAAAACACACATTCCGGAGAACAGGAGCAAAAAAATGCATACCATACTCCCCTTACCCATCGTTTTCATATTGGTGAACTTTTTTCAGGCATGGTACAGGATCCATTAAACAGGCATCCGATTTCCATACCAATTTCCGGGGTGATGATGTTTCCCCGCAGTTTTCCCGTGCCCGTTACTTCCACCCTATCGGCAGCGGTTACATCGCCCGTTACCGAACCCCGGATTATCACCCTCGGCGCGGTTATGGTAGCATCTACCACCGCCGCCTCATCAACCACCAGCATCCCCGTGGCAATGATTTCCCCGACAAGCTTGCCTCGGATAAGAAAGGGCTTTTCAAAACTGAGGGTCCCGGAAAAATCAATATCAGCGGATAAAATAGTATCAAAATCTTCATCATCCAGTTCTTCGTTATGAATATCGGTCATGCTTACCCTCCGTTAATCTAGGTATCTAGCATAAATTTATCGGGCTAAGAACCTCACGTCAATACCTACTTGAGGTATCTTCTATTTTATACTATAATTATATAGGATCCTTATCTTCAGGAAGCAATGGGTGCACGCCATAAAACGTTTTTCCGAACCATGCAGAGCGCAGCTCAAAGCCGAAATTAAGGACGCCGGGGGGAATGAGGTGTTTGCCCTGGGGTTCCTTGATGAGCAGGGGCTGGTTGCGAACATTGAGGTCTCGGCCCGGGGTAACGAAGTGTCGGTGCTTGCCTTGACCCAATGGTTTGAACCTGCGGATACGCCCTTCCCTGATGTGTTCATCCACAATCATCCTTCAGGGGGTTTGACCCCCAGCGATAATGATCTTGTCATAGCGACCCGGGCTGCGGAAGCAGGGATAGGCTGCTTCATCGTGGATAACCCGGTGGAAAAGGTCTATGTGGTGGCGGAACCCGCCAAGAAACGGATCATTACAAAGCTTGATGCCACCGGTATTATCGCCGCCCTGGAGGCCGGCGGGGCCATAGCCAAACGGCTCCCTGCCTATGAAACGCGGCAATCCCAGCTTGATTTGATGCGGCTTATTGTCAGGGGCTTTAACGAGGATGCCCTGGTGGCTGCCGAGGCGGGAACCGGGGTGGGGAAGTCCTTTGCCTACCTGCTCCCCGCCTTGAGCTATGCCCTGCTCAATGATGAACGGATCGTCATTTCCACTGCCACCATTACCTTACAGCAGCAGCTCTACGAAAAGGACATACCCCTGGTTACTTCGGCCATGAAAAAGAAGGTTAAGACCGTCCTCATGAAGGGGCGGGGGAATTACCTCTGCCGCCGCCGGCTTGCGGATGCCCGTAAGGAACCGGACCTGGGCGATGGGGAGCACGAGGATATTGCTGCGGTGGCTGCCTGGGCAGAAACCACCCAGACCGGGAGCCGTTCGGACCTTCCCTTCATGCCCAGCGGGGGACTCTGGTCCCGGGTCTGTTCCGAGACGGATCTCTGTATGGGCATGCGCTGTGCTGAACGGGAACGCTGTTTTGTGCTTACCCTCCGCAAGGAATCCGCCGACGCCCGGATCATTGTGGTGAATCACCACCTCCTCTTTGCGGACCTTGCCGCCCGGCATGAGGGCGCGGGGTATGACAGTGTGGTGGTGCTTCCCCCCTACAAGCGGGTCATCATCGACGAGGCCCATACGGTGGAAGGGGCGGCCACGTCCTTCTTTTCAAAGGAATTCAGCCGTCTGGGGATATACCGGCATCTTGGGCGGCTCTACCGCAACCGCCGGGGAAACCGGATGGGCCTCCTGCTCCGCCTAACAGCCCTGGTTTCCAGCGATATCCTTGCCATTGAAGGGAAACTCAGTCAATTCGAAGGGGCGGTTCAAAGTCTCCGGGACATTGCGGATACCCTGGATAAGTCGGCCCTGGAACTCTGTCAGTATGAGGGGGGCTTTCGTTTAACCCCGTCCCGGGAAGCCCTGATTAAGACCGCCCTGGTCCCGCACCTCATTGCCCTTCGTAAAGGCATCACCGCCCTGGTTACAATCATCCGGGATATGCTGGAAAGCCTCTCCTCCAAGTACGAGGATGACGCTGCGGTCTGGGAGATCAAATCCATTCTCCGGCGGCTTGGAACCATTGGGACCATCTGCGGTTCTTTTATCGAATTTAAAGAACGGACCGCCGAGGTTCTATGGATAGAACGGCAGAGCGGCGGTAATGCGACGGACGCACCGGGGACCGGCTGGGTGCGGTTTACGATAACCCCCCTTGCAGTGGCCCCCGCGCTGCAGGAGGCCCTCTTCGAGCCTCATAAGACCGTGATTTGTGTATCCGCCACCTTAACCGTGGCCAAGTCCTTTGATTACTGGAAAAACCAGTGCGGGCTGAGTCTTATCACCGAACGGAACGTTTATACCGGGCAGTTCCCCTCCCCCTTTCCATACTCGTCCTCGGTATTGTTGGCAATCCCCGCGGACGCCCCCCTGCCTGACCAGGGGACCTACCGGGCCTTTGTGGACAAGGCGGCGGCGCAGATGGTCCTCACCGCCGGCGGCTCCGCCCTGGTTCTCTTCACCTCCTACGAGGCGCTGCGGAGCGCCTACTCCACCGCCCTCCCGATGCTGGAACCCGCGGGGATCCGCTGCCTGAAACAGGGGGATGATGACCGGACCCGGCTTTTGCAGACCTTTTTACAGGATGAAAAGAGCGTGCTCTTTGCCACGGATTCCTTCTGGGAAGGGGTAGATGCCCCCGGCGATACCCTGCGCCTGGTGATCCTCTGCCGCCTGCCCTTCAGGACTCCCAACGAACCGGTCTTTGAGGCCCGCTGCGAGGCCCTCCAGGGGCGAGGGGGCAATCCCTTCATGGAATTATCCCTTCCCGAATCGGTGATGAAGTTCAAGCAGGGTTTTGGACGGCTCATGCGCCGTTCCAGTGATCACGGGGTGGTGGCCGTCCTGGATGGGAGGATACTGCACAAACGGTACGGTGAATACTTCCTCCGTTCCCTGCCTAAAACCAAGCAGAGTTTTCATGCATTTGAGACCATTCTCCGGGAGATGGAACGCTTTTTGGAGTCATAGACAAAAAATGCCGCGGATGCAAAAAAACACGGTTGACGGTTGACATGATGCATTGACAAGATGTTGAAGGTATAATATACTACTAAAAATTGTATTTTAAGGAGAAAATTATATGAAAAAGATGTTGGCGGCGCTGCTTTGTGCGGCATTGATTTTGATGGCGTGCAGCAAGAAGACTGAAAGCGGCAGTGCTACGGCAACAAAGGCGGCGCCTGCATTGACCATCACCATGGCTCACAATCAAACTTCCCTTGAAAACCCCTATGCGTTTGGGGCGATCACGTTCAAACAGGTGATGGAGCAGCTTTCCGGCGGCACGGTGAACGTGGTGGTGCACCACGGTACCTTGGGGGAAAACGAAAACGAGCTGGTCGAAAAGCTGGACATGGGCGCGGTAGACATTATCGTGTGCTCCCCCGGGTTTATGACGGCGATTGGTGTGCCCGAAGTGGACATGTTGTCCCTGCTTTACCTGTTCAACAGTTTTGACCACTGGGAAGCCGCGATGGATGGAGCGTTTGGCAACGCGATGAAAGACATTATCGCCACCAAGACAAACAACCGTTTCCTGGTGCTGGGTTACTGGACCGCCGCAGTGCGCGATTACTATGGAAAGAAACCGGTAGTTACCCCGGCGGACTTGCAGGGCATGACCCTTCGCACGCAAACCGCGCCGGTAGTGCAGGATTTTTGGAAGGCCTGCGGCGCCATTCCCACTTCAGTGGCATGGGGCGAGCTTTATCAGGCATTGCAGCAGGGCGTAGTCGATTCGGCTGAAAATGACTACACCAACTTCATGCTCAAGGACCACCACAAAACCGCCAACGGTAAATACATCAGCGAAACCCACCATGACTTTACCACGCGCCTGTTTCTGACCTCCGGAACCTTCTGGAACAAGCTGTCCGACCAGCAAAGGGCATGGGTAACCGAGGCAAGCAAGGCCGCAACCGACGAAGACCGTGTGGTAACCTACCGCATGGCCGATGAGTCCAAGGCCAAGGTTATTGCCGACGGCGCCATGGTAACCGAGTTTGTCAACGTGGACATTCCCGCGTTCCAGGCAATCGCGCTGCCCATTCAGAACAAGTTTGCAGCCACAAACAAGATGGAAAACCTGCTGGAAATGGTTCGCACGACCAGATGAAAAAAATTATTGCCCTGCTGCAAAAGTTACAAATAGTAGCAGGGGGTATATTTCTAACCATCTTTTTGCTCTCGGTAGTTACACAAATATTCGCCCGTTATCTTGGCATCGCGGTTACCTGGACCGAAGACGTTTCGTTGTACGCGTTCATTTGGGCCGTGTTTATGGGCGCCAGCGCGATGGTGTACGAACGGCGGCATTTCGCCTTCACGTCCTTGAGCGATTCGATAAAATCACGGTCAAAAAAACTCCTCATTTCACTGTGTATCTCCTTGGCCATGCTGATTTTCGGAGTACTCATGCTGTACTACGGGGTACGCATTTCAAGGCAGTTTTGGAACTACCGCTGGGTAACCATAGGCGCATTCAAGCGCGGGCCGGTGTGGCTGTGCCTGCCTATTGCGGGCGCCACCATCGGTTTGTACACCGTGTATCATATAGTCAACGATGTGGGGTTGTTTTGTAAGGGGAGTACGTAAATGGGCGTTCTACTGGTTCTCATGTTTATTGTTTTTATCGCGGTGGGGGTGCCGATTTCCTTTGCCCTCGGAATCGTTTCTTTTACTGGCATTGCAGCGCTGCCCGGCATTCCAAACATGGTGGTGTTTACCAAAATGTTCAACGGCTTGGGCAGCTTTACCCTGCTGGCAGTACCGCTGTTTATCCTGGCAGCCAACTTGATGAATGAAGGCTCCATTTCCGATCGGCTTATCAAGGTGAGCACATCCCTGGTGGGGCATGTGCGAGGCGGTTTAGCCCACGCCAATGTGCTGGTGTCCATGATTTTCGCCGGCATCTCCGGCTCGTCCCAAGCCGACACCGCAGGTATCGGCAAAATCCTGATACCGGCAATGGAAAACGAAGGGTACGACAAGGAAACCTCCGTCGGCGTAACCGCGGCATCGTCCACCTTGGGCTCGATTATACCCCCAAGTATCACGATGGTCGTGTTTGCCGGCATTGCCAACGTGAGCACCGGCGGCTTGTTTATGACAGGGCTTTTGCCGGGCATCATGCTAGGGCTTGCCCAAATGGCGGTGATATTTTCCAAGCGTAAAAACTTTCCCAAGGGCGAGGGTTTACCGATTGCGGTCATTGTGCACCAGATATTCAGCGCCCTGCCGGCACTGATCACGCCGGTTATCCTGATCGGCGGCATTGTTACCGGCCTGTTTACGCCCACCGAAGCGGCGGCTATCGCCTGCCTCTACGCCCTCGTTATCAGCATGCTCTTTTACCGCAGTATCAAGGTCAAAGACCTGCCGCGTATCCTGGTTGAAACGATGAAGCTGTCATCCCTTTCCCTTTTTGCGTTGGCCACTGCCAACGCCCTGGGCGAACTGATGAGTTATTACCGCCTGAACGAGGCGGTGCAGGGCTTTTTTGTGTCGATTCCCGGTGGACAGCTCGTGTTTTTGCTTGTGGTGGTACTGTTTTTTATATTTGTCGGCACGTTTATGGACGCCATTCCGGCGATGATCCTTTTTGTACCGATTGTCCTTCCTTCTGCATTGACCCTGGGCATTCATCCTATCATGCTGGGTTTGATTGTCTGCATCACCTTGTCCCTCGGTCTGGTTACGCCGCCCTATGGTTTGTGCCTGCTCCTTGCCGCCTCAATTAGCGGCATTTCCATTGAGCGCGCCTTTCGGGGTGTACTGCCCTACCTCTTGGTGTCCCTCGTGGTGCTGCTTATTTTAGTGGCCTTTCCCGGCTTTTTCCTGCTGATACCCAAAACGCTCTTTCCGGCGCTGTACTAATTATGGTCATATTCTGTTCCTCTCTCCATACAGATTCATCCCTGAGCTGCTATCATGGATATATGAAAAAGAAGTCTCGTGGTCATCCTGGGTATTGAATCATCCTGCGATGAATGTGCCGCAGCGGTGGTGGAAGACGGGAAACGGGTCCTGTCTAATGTGGTGGCTACCCAGATTCCCTTTCACGCGGCCTATGACGGGGTGGTCCCTGAAATCGCGAGCCGTATGCATACGGAGTGGATCTACTCGGTGGTGGAGGAAAGTCTCCACCAAGCCGGCTTAGGTCCCGGCGATATTGAGGGAGTCGCCGCAACGGCCCACCCGGGACTACTGGGGTCCCTGCTCGTGGGGTTGAGTTTTGCCAAGGCATTTGCCTGGGCCCGGAATGTCCCTTTTATCGCGGTGGATCACATGCTGGCCCACCTCTATGCGTCCCGATTATCCGATGAGGCGCCGGACTATCCCTTTTTAGGACTGCTGGTTTCCGGGGGACACAGCATCATCTGCCGGGTGGATAATTTTGACGCAGTTACCGTGCTGGGCGCCACCATTGACGATGCCGTGGGGGAAGCCTTTGATAAGGTATCAAAACATTACGGCTTTGGGTATCCCGGCGGGGTCGCCATAGACACACTGGCACAAACCGGGAACCCCCTGGCCTTCCGGTTCCCCCTGCCCAATCTGCACAAGGGTGAACACCGGTATGACCTCTCCTATTCAGGGCTTAAGACCGCGGTAATCAACCAACTGGAACAGTTCCGGGTACCGGAGCGCGGGGAGACAGCGATTCTACCGGCAGTGAAGCCTGAAGATATTGCCGCTTCTTTTCAGAAAACTGCGGTGGCAATCCTCCTAAGAAGCCTGTTCCGGGCTGCTGAAGATACGGGGCTTACCACCATTGTTGCCGGGGGGGGCGTGGCGGCCAACTCCTGCCTCCGTTCCCGGCTTGCGGAACGGCAGGACCTCCGGTGTATCTTCCCGCCCCTGGACCTCTGCGGGGATAACGGCGCCATGATCGCGGGCCTTGGCTACCCCTACCTCATCCGGGGAGACCGTTCCCCCCTCAACGTCGTCGCCTCCGCACGGGTACGAGCTTTTAAACGGAATTATCCTTAAATAAAGGGCAGGCTATCTATACATGTCCCGGTTGATCGGCCTGCCTATGGGGATTCCCTCACTCAGAAAATCCACGACCCGGCCATCTATCAGAATTTGCACATCCTTGAGATGGGGAAATTCCTGGACGGTCCAGAGGATCTGTTTTAATTGGGCCGTGTAACCTTCAGCCCCAAAGGTATTGTATTTAAAGTCGTCACTGAAGCTGATATATGCGGTTTCCCCCCGGATAATAACCGATAAAATCCCGGTCCCCTGGGGTATGAGGGATATAAGGCCCCGCCCCTGTTCCTCCACGGTTGGTCCCTGCAAAAGCTCCTTGAGCACGTCAAGCAGGGGGGAATTGGAGGCGGGGAATTTCCTCGTTACCCGGATCTGCTGGATGTCGCCGTTCTGGTCAACCTGGATAAAATACAGCGCCCTGACGGTTTCCGTAAGCTCCATTGGGGAGGGCGATTCGGGAAAAGCCGGGGACAATGAACCAGCGGGGTTCGACACATCCGGGATGGTTTCGGGGGATTCTGGAACCGCAGCAAGACGCGATTCGGAATGGTCAAGCCCATCATCAGGACCAACCGTAGACCAGTCTTCAGGCGCCTCCTCATCGGGCAAAGGCGCTACCAAAACCGATGCAGGCCCCTCATCCGGTATTGGTACCGGCGTATTGTGTTCACCCGAGACCTGCTGTTCCGCCTGCGGCTTGCTAAACCAGGCGGGAAGATGGGACTCCTGCACGGTTTTACGGATACGGTTTCGGTATACCATGAAAAGGCACGCCATCAGCACCACAAAGAGCAGCCAAAAAATAATGACTCCCCGCCGCTTCCGGGCCCAGGAAGTTTGATAGGAGGGCTTATTAAAGGTATGATAGGCGGTTCTTTTTTTGTTTTTTTTTGTCATAGACACCATTATATGATACGGCGAATGACCAGGGGGGGTCAAGGGAAGGACCGGCCACACACGCCCGCCCCAGACTGGGGCGGGCGTGACTCACGGAAAACGGTGGCAGGCGCCAAATTTTATGGATTTGTCTGTGCCTTGTTTTTAGACCGAAAGCGACAAGCCCAAAAGCTGCCAATCATAACGCACCTGGTAGCGCTGCTTATCGCCGCGGGCGCCCTCAAGACAGCGGTCAATGGGGTTTACCTTGAGGTCCACCGCTTCGGCAACAACGCATTTCTGCGGCACCTTGCCGGCAAGAAATACCGATTCCTCCTTTTCTATCTCCAGACCGAGCCGCTGCTGCATGGCCTCCGTGATAACCAGCGGCCCCGCCCTGGTGTCGACAATGGCATCGACCGTTCCCGTCGGGGAATCCAATCATTACTCATACCGTGCTCCTGTTCACTCATGGGCCATGGCCTATCGTTAATGGGCCATAGCCTTTCATCAATGAAACCCGCATCGGTACCGGCGAATGGGTGTCTGGTACCCCTTCACGGGAGCGCGCACGGCGGGTTGCCTATCCTGCCGGCACGCCCGCCTCCCGCTTGTCTCGTCTCCTACTGCTGCGTCCAAATGGCGCCGTCACGGGTATACATTCCCGCTTTTGTTCCGGTGGTATACGCAGTCCACAGGTTGTTACCGGTGCTACCGTAGTTGTTGTCAGGGAAACTATCGTTATTCCACGCCGTTGTGATGTTGCTTCCTGCCCCAAAGATTATGCTGGTAAGGCCGCTGCAATCGCGGAAAGCGTAGGCCCCAATGCTGGTAACGCTGCCCGGTATGCTCACGCTGGTAAGGCCGCTGCAATAGCGGAAAGCCTCCTCCCCAATGCTGGTAACGCTGCCCGTTATGGTCACGCTGGTAAGGCTATGACCTTGGAAAGCGGCGGCTATTGTATTGGTAACAACGTTCCCCGTTATGGTCACGCTGGTAAGGCCGTTGCAACCGTAGAAAGGGGAGTCCCCAATGTTGGTAACGTTGCCTGGTATGGTCACGCTGGTAAGGCCGCTGCACTCGTCGAAAGCGTAGTCCCCAATGCTGGTAACGCTGTCCGGTATGGTCACGCTGGTAAGGCTGCTGCACTCGCCGAAAGCCATCGCCCCAATGCTGGTAACGCTGTCCGGTATGCTCACGCTGGTAAGGCCGCTGCAATCCTTGAAAGCGTATTCCCCAATGGTGGTAACGCTGCCCGGTATGGTCACGCTGGTAAGGCCGCTGCAATCGTAGAAAGCCTCCTCCCCAATGGTGGTAACGCTGCCCGGTATGGTCACGCTGGTAAGGCCGCTGCAACCGGCGAAAGCGCCGTACCCAATGCTGGTCAGCGTATTAGGCAGGTTGTTTAGCGCACCGCTTATCGCCCCAGGTACGCTAATGATGGTCGTTTTGTCGTTATTGTACAGTATGCCATCCTGCGCGGAGTATGCGGTATTGTCCGCTGCCACCGTAAATGACGTAAGGACCCTGCAACCGGAGAAAGCGATGTCCCCAATGCTGGTAACACTGCCCGGTATGGTCACGCCGGTAAGGCCGGTGCAACCGGAGAAAGCGGAGTTCCCAATGCTGGTAACGCTGTCCGGCAGGTTTAGCGTACCGCTTTTCGCTCCCGGTACGCTAACGACGGTTGTTTTGGCTTTATTGTACAGTATGCCATCCTGCGCAGAGTAGGCGATATTGTTCTCTGCCACAATAAACGCTGTAAGGCCGCTGCAACCAGCGAAAGCGCCCTCCCCAATGCTGGTAACGCTGCCCGGTATGGTTACGCCGGTAAGGCCGCTGCAATACCAGAAAGCTTCCCGCCCTATGCTGGTAACGCTGCCCGGTATGGTTACGCTGGTAAGGCCGGTGCAATAGGCGAAAGCCAGGAAGCCAATGCTGGTAACGCTGTTCGGTATGGTCACACTGGTAAGGCCGGTGCAATTGGCAAAAGCGTAGTTTTCGATCGTTGCTATACCCACAGGCAGGACCAAGCCCTTTATCCTGTTGCCCCCATCAATAGA